>CAYUAE010000088.1:0-6332 GCA_964442675.1 uncultured Methylomarinum sp. | reverse complement strand
CTGCTTTTGCGATTTCAGCCCGCATATCGTCGATAACTTTTTTGTAGTCAGACTGGCCAAAAATGGCAGAACCTGCGACAAAGGTGTCGGCGCCGGCTTCTTTAATCGCGCGGATATTGTCGACCTTTACGCCGCCGTCAATTTCAAGACGAATATCCAGGCCACTGTCGTCAATACGTTTTCTGACCTGACGCAGTTTATCCAATGCCGATGGAATGAAGGACTGACCACCGAAGCCGGGGTTGACCGACATCAACAGAATCATGTCCAGTTTGTCCATAACATAGTCCAGATGATCGAGCGGCGTGCCCGGGTTAAATACCAGGCCGGCTTTACAGCCATTGTCCTTGATCAATTGCAATGTTCTGTCAATATGAACAGAGGCTTCCGGATGGAAGGTGATATAGCTTGCCCCGGCTTTGGCAAAATCAGGGATGATGCGGTCTACCGGTTCAATCATTAAATGTACGTCGATGGGGGCTGTGACGCCGTGTTTTCTCAGCGCATCACAGACCAAAGGCCCAATGGTCAGATTAGGGACGAAATGGTTATCCATGACGTCGAAATGAACAACATCAGCACCAGCGGCCAGAACATTATCAACTTCTTCGCCTAAACGGGCAAAGTCGGCCGATAAAATTGAAGGGGCAATCCAGTTTTCAGTCATTTTTTTCTCCTTAAGAGTTAGAAAAATCAGTATGCGTTATTTTTTCTTGATATAAAGGTCGGTAATGCTGCCGGTAATCATTTCCGCCGCAAAGGCGAATGTTTCCGACAGTGTTGGGTGCGGATGAATGGTTAAACCGATATCTTCGGCATCTGCGCCCATTTCCAGCGCCAGTGTTGCCTCGGCAATCAATTCACCGGCATTCGGGCCGACCATGCCGGCGCCGATGATACGTCCCGTTTCTTTATCACATAATACTTTAGTGAGGCCTTCATTGCGACCTAAGCTTAACGCACGACCACTGGCTGCCCACGGAAAAGCGCCTTTTTCATAATCAATACCTTGTTCTTTCGCCTGATTTTCGGTTATGCCCATCCAGGCCACTTCAGGATCGGTATAGGCCACAGAAGGTATGGTTAAGGCGTCAAAGGCGGATTTCTGGCCGGCAATAACTTCGGCGGCGACTTTGCCTTCGTGTACAGCTTTGTGTGCCAGCATCGGATTGCCAACAATATCGCCGATGGCAAAAATATGTGGGATATTCGTACGCTGTTGTTTATCGACCGGAATAAAACCGGCGTCATCAACCTTGATACCGGCTTTATCTGCACCGATTTTAAGTCCGTTCGGCCGACGACCGACTGCGACCAAAACTTTATCGAAGATTTCAGATTCCGGCGCTTTATCGCCTTCAAAGCTGACTTTAAGGCCGGCATCGGTCGGTTCGATGGCGCTGACTTTGGTTTTAAGCCAGATGTTGTCGTATTGTTTTTTGATGCGTTTTTGCAGCGGCAAAACCAGATCTTTATCGCAGCCGGGGATGATTTGCGGCATCAGTTCCACGATACTGATTTTTGAGCCAAGGGCGTGATAGACGGTGGCCATTTCAAGACCGATAATACCGCCACCGACAATCAGCAGTTTTTCTGGAATATCTTCTAACGCCAAGGCGTCGGTGGAGTCCATCAAGCGGGGGTCATCATTTGGAAACACCGGAATTTGGGTTGGACTGGAGCCGGCGGCAATAATCGCATTTTCGAAGGTAATGGTCTGGACGCCATCTTCGCTATTGAGGTCGAGTGTATTGGCCGATGTAAATTGACCTGTGCCTTGCAACCGGATGATCTTGCGTTGCTTGACCAGACCATCCAGGCCTTGATTCAATGTCTTGGTGACGTTTTCTTTAAAGTGGCGGATTTTATCCAGGTTTATTTCAGGCTTGCCAAAACTGACACCATGTGAGGCCATTTCATCGGCTTCATGAATGATTTGCGCGATATGCAGCAGCGCTTTTGATGGAATACAGCCGACATTCAAGCAAACACCGCCTAATACTGGATATTTTTCGACCAGAACGACCTGTTTACCTAAGTCAGCGGCGCGAAAGGCAGCCGTGTAACCGCCCGGGCCTCCGCCCAGTACCAGAACTTCTGCGTTAATAGGTGAATTGGCAGACATACGCTGACTCCTTATTTAAAGAATTAAACGGCGGATATCGCCGAGATAGGATTTAACCGCTTCCATGAAGCGTGCGCCTTCAGCGCCATCAATCACGCGGTGATCATAGCTCAGATCAAGTGGCAGCATTAATCGTGGAATAAACTGCTCACCATCCCAGACCGGCTGCATTTTAGCGCGGGTTACACCCAGAATAGCAACTTCCGGGGCATTGACGATCGGCGTGAAGGCGGTGCCGCCAATGCCGCCTAAGCTGGAAATGGTCATACAGCCGCCTTGCATGTCCTGGGGGAGTAGCCGACCTTTGCGGGCGAGTGCGCTTTTCTCGCCCAGTTCTTCGGATAATTGAAAAATACCTTTTTTATCGACATCACGAATCACCGGAACCACCAGACCATTCGGTGTATCAACGGCGATACCAATATGGAAATAGTGTTTGAAAATCAGGCTTTCGCCATCGGCAGAAAGCGAGCTGTTAAAGGCCGGGAACTGTTTCATCGACGCCACCAGCGCTTTCATAATGAAAACCAGCGCCGTCAGCCGGATGTCATTGTTTTTGTCCGCATTCGTGGCTTTGCGGAAGGCTTCCAGCTCGGTAATGTCAACCTCATCGTGATAGGTGACCATCGGCAGGTTTAGCCACACCCGAGTCATGTTTTGCCCGGTCAGTTTTTTGATTTTGCTGAGGGGCTTTTCTTCGATCTCACCAAACTGACTGAAATCAACGGCGGGAATCGGCGGGATGCCGGCGCCGGTTTGTGCACTGCCGGATTGAATCAGGCTTTTAACGAATTTTTTAACATCGTCTTTTAAAATGCGTCCCTTTCGACCGCTGCCTTCGGGAATTTGATGAATATCCACACCGAGTTCACGTGCAAACAGGCGTACACTCGGTGTCGCATGAATTTTATGCGCCGCATTACTCATCGGTGTCAACGGCGGGCGATCGCTTGCCGGCTGTGTTGCTGTTGCTGTTTTCACAGGTTCGGCCGTGGTCGCTGTGGGCGTTTCAGCCAGCTGAGTTTCAGGCATTTCAACCCTGGTTTCGGTTTTTTCCTCAGGTTCCTGTGCGCTGCTGGTTTCACTACTGTTCAGTGTTACGACCAGCGTACCTTCGCTGACTTTATCACCCACTTTGATATGGACTTGTTCCACTTCGCCTGCGGCGCTGGCCGGCAGGTCCATGGTGGCTTTATCTGTTTCCAGAACAGCAAGTGTTTGTTCCAATTCGACCTTATCACCCGGATGTACCAGAACCTCGATAACGTCAATATTGTCAACGTTACCCAGGTCGGGCACTTTAATTTCTTGCGTTGCCATAGTCACCTTCCTTTATTTTAACCACGGCGACTGAGCGTCCGTGTCGATATTATATTTTGCCAGTGCGACCTCTACGGTGTTCGCCTCCAATTCGCCTTGTTCAACCAGGCTGTAGAGCGCAGCGACCGTAATATGATAACGATCGACTTCAAAGAATTTACGCAGGTTTTCACGCGTGTCGGAGCGGCCAAAGCCATCGGTGCCAAGTACCCGATAAGGTTGCTTGATATAAGGCCTTATCTGTTCGGCAAACAGACGCATATAGTCGGTCGCCGCAACAACCGGACCTTTGGCTTTTTCAAGACATTGGCTGACATGCGGCTGGCGCGGTTTTTCAGTGGGGTGCAGGCGGTTCCAGCGTTCACAGGCCTGACCATCGCGTGCCAGCTGAGTAAAGCTTGGGCAGCTCCATAAATCGGCTTCAACGCCCCAGTCTTCGCGTAACAAATCGGCCGCTTTAATCGCTTCACAGAAAATAGTGCCCGAACCGAGCAATTGAACGCGCGGCTTGTTACTGCGAATACCGCCACCTTTTTTGAACAGATACATGCCTTTCAAAATATCGTCGTTGACACCTTCAGGCATTGATGGATGTTCATAATTTTCATTCATCAGGGTGATGTAATAGAACACATCTTCCTGATCAACATACATGCGTTGCAGGCCATGATGAATAATGACAGCCAGTTCATATGCAAAGGTTGGGTCATAGCTGTAACAGTTGGGGACTGATGCCGACATTAAATGGCTATGGCCATCTTCATGTTGCAGGCCTTCACCGTTTAAGGTGGTGCGTCCCGCCGTTCCGCCCAACAGAAAACCTCGCGTACGTTGGTCAGCCGCAGCCCAGATTAAATCGCCAACACGCTGAAAGCCGAACATGGAGTAATAGATGAAGAATGGAATCATCGGTACGCCATGGGTGGAATAGGCCGTACCTGCGGCAATAAAATCACATAAGCCGCCGGCTTCGTTAATGCCTTCCTGCAACACCTGACCATGCTGGTCTTCTTTGTAAAACAGTAATTGTTCGGCATCTTGCGGGGTATAAAGCTGTCCGACATGAGACCAGATACCAAGCTGACGGAACATACCTTCCATGCCAAACGTTCGGGATTCATCCGGTACGATGGGTACCACGCGTTTACCGATCTGTTTGTCTTTAACCAGCTGGTTGAGGATGCGAACAAATGCCATGGTTGTCGAGATTTCGTGGCCTTCTCCCGGGCCTTCCAGCATGGCTTTAAAGGTTTCCAGCGGCGGAATTTCCAGAGGATAGGCTTTTTCACGGCGGGCTGGGAGATAACCATCTAAATCGACCCGGCGTTGACGCAGATAGGTCAGTTCTTTTGAGTCTTCCGGCAGTTTCAGATAAGGCAAATCTTCCAGTTCTTCATCGCTGACCGGGAGTTGATAGCGATCACGGATATTGCGAATGGACTCCATGCTCATTTTCTTTTGCTGATGGCTGGTATTTTGTGCCTGTCCTGACGCCCCCATGCCATAGCCTTTAATCGTTTTTGCCAAAATTACGGTCGGCTGGCCTTCATGTTCAACCGCGGCTTTGTACGCGGCAAAAACTTTTAGCGGATCGTGACCGCCCCGGTTCAGTTCCCAGATGTCGCGGTCGGTGTAGTCGGCAACCAGTGCCTGAAGCTCAGGCGTGTTGAAGAATTTTTCACGCACATAAGCGCCGTCTTTGGATTTGAAGGTTTGATAATCGCCATCCACACATTCCATCATGCGTTTTACGATCAGGCCGTCTTTATCACGCGCCAGCAAAGGATCCCAGCGCCGCCCCCAAATGACCTTGATGACATTCCAGCCTGCGCCACGAAAAACGCCTTCCAGTTCCTGGATGATTTTACCGTTACCGCGTACCGGGCCATCTAAGCGTTGCAGGTTACAGTTGATAACAAAGACCAGATTGTCCAGTTGTTCGCGACCGGCCAGGCCGATTGCGCCTAATGTTTCAGGTTCGTCACATTCGCCATCGCCTAAAAAGGCCCAGACTTTACGACCTTCGGTCGTCGCCATGCCACGGTCTTGCATGTAGCGCATGAATCGGGCCTGGTAAATGGCCATGATAGGGCCTAAACCCATCGAAACGGTAGGAAATTGCCAGAACTTCGGCATCAGCCAGGGGTGCGGATAGGATGATAAGCCATTGCCGCCGACTTCCTGGCGGAAATTATCCAGTTGTTCTTCGTCCAGGCGGCCTAATAAAAAGGCATGGGCGTAGGTGCCGGGGGCCGAATGGCCCTGAATGAAAATCAAGTCGCCGCCGTGATTGTCGCTTGCACCATGCCAGAAATGATTCTGGCCGACATCATACAGAGTGATGGCCGAGGCGAAACTGGCGATATGGCCGCCGACGTTAGTGTGTTTGTTGGCACGCAGTACCATCATCATCGCATTCCAGCGGATATAGGATCGAATGGTGCGTTCAATATCGGTTTTGCCAGGATATTTAGGTTGCTGATCGACTGGAATGGTATTGATGTAGGGTGTCGTTGCGCTGAACGGGATGTCGGTGCCGGCTTTACGCGCGGCATTGACCAGTGTTTCAATCAGATAGCCTGCGCGTTCCTTACCTTCATTGGCAATAACCGATTCCAGCGCTTCAATCCATTCCCGCGTTTCTTCAGGATCGATGTCGGTGTGGGTCGAGATGTCGGTGTTTAAGCTTTTATTCATTATTCGCCCTAATGAAAATCAGTGGATGTCGAGTTAATCCTGCAATTGTAACTGTTCAGACGTGTTTTTGGAAATGAACAGCGATTGCATTATGGGTGGAGAGTATAGTCAACGTGTGGCGTTGTGGCTTATGGAGAATTAACGTAGCAATAATAACGGCTTTTGTGCCTTAATCAGCATTTTGTGGGTG
>CAYUAE010000087.1:3384-8693 GCA_964442675.1 uncultured Methylomarinum sp. | reverse complement strand
GCTCAGAAATATCATGATTGCACCAATATACCTACCATGGTATCACCGGTTTTTGCGTTACAAGGCCCGGAAAACACCCTTGATGATGCAGATTATATTATCAATCAGAACAAATTAAACATTTTTAATCAATAGGTTATAAACCCCGATCACTCCCACTCAATAGTTGCCGGGGGTTTTCCTGAAATATCATAGGTCACCCGTGAAATGCCATTGACTTCATTAATAATACGGCGTGAAACCAGGTCCAGAAAATCATAAGGCAGATGCGCCCAGCGGGCGGTCATGAAATCAATCGTCTCAACCGCGCGCAAGGCGATGACATAATCATAACGACGTCCGTCACCCATAACGCCGACAGACTTAACCGGCAAGAACACCGCAAACGCCTGGCTGACTTTGTCATAAAGGTCATGGTTATACAATTCTTCAATAAAAATCGCATCAGCCTGACGCAGTAAATCGGCATAGGTTTTTTTGACCTCACCCAGAATTCGAACCCCCAGGCCCGGCCCCGGAAATGGATGGCGATACACCATATCGGCAGGTAACCCGAGTTCTACGCCAATTTTTCTGACTTCATCCTTGAACAATTCACGTAGCGGCTCAACTAATTTAAGTGTCATATTTTCCGGCAAGCCGCCGACATTATGATGCGATTTTATTAAATGTGCCTTGCCGCTTTTTGCACCGGCAGACTCAATCACATCGGGATAAATCGTGCCTTGTGCCAACCATTTTGCATCGGTCAACTTAGATGCCTCTTCATCAAAAATCTCGACGAAGAGATTACCGATGATTTTACGTTTTGCCTCAGGATCGGTCACACCCGCTAAGGCATCCAGATAGCGTTTCTCAGCATCGACCCGAATCACCTTAACGCCCATGTGCCTGGCAAAGGTCGCCATCACATGATCACCTTCGTGCAAGCGTAAAAGTCCGGTATCAACAAAAACACAGGTGAGCTGGTCGCCGATCGCTTCATGCAATAATGCGGCCACAACAGAGGAATCCACACCACCAGAAAGCCCCAGGATAACTTTATCGCTGCCCACTTTTTTACGTACGGCGGCAATGCTGTCTTCGATAATATTGCTGGCGGTCCATAATGCCTCACAGCCACAAATATCGATGACAAAGCGTTTTAAAATACGTCCGCCTTGTTTGGTATGCGTGACTTCCGGATGGAATTGCAGACCGTAAAACGCTTTTTCTTCATTGGCGATACCGGCAACGGGGGCGCCTTCTGAACTGGCGATCCTGATGAAACCTTCGGGCATTTCAGTCACCCGGTCACCGTGGCTCATCCACACATCCAACAAGCCATAGCCCTCTTCAGAAGTATGGTCCTCTATATTGATTAACAAACGCGAATGCCCATGCGCACGCACCTGAGCATAACCAAACTCGCGATGCTCGGAAGCCTCAACCTTGCCGCCCAATTGTTCGGTCATCGTTTGCATGCCATAGCAAATACCCAATACCGGTACGCCAGCCTCAAAAACATATTGCGGCGCACGCGGGGTTTCATGACTTGTCACTGTTTCCGGCCCACCGGATAAAATAATGCCTTTAGGTGCAAAGCGACGAATCTCGTCGTCGCTGCATTCACAGGAGTAAATTTCGCAATAGACCCCAATTTCGCGGATGCGTCGGGCAATCAATTGGGTGTATTGGGAACCAAAATCCAGAATCAGAATTTTGTCGGAATGGATATTGCTTGCTTGCGTCACGTCAATCGTCTCTTAAAAGTTAAATAATAAAAGGGCTCGTTCGAGCCCTTTTGTCGCCGGATTCAGAATGCCGCTTATGACAAACGATAATTCGGTGCTTCTTTGGTAATCGTGACATCATGCACATGGCTTTCGCGCATGCCGGCACTCGTTACCTTAACAAAACGAGCTTTCTGATGAATCATCTCAATATTTTCACTGCCGGTATAGCCCATGCTGGCACGAATACCCCCTAATAATTGATGAATAATAGTCAGCAATGTGCCTTTATAAGGAACACGGCCTTCGATACCTTCCGGTACCAGTTTTTCGACACTGTCGGCCTCTTCCTGAAAATAGCGATCGCTGGAGCCTTGTTTCTGTGACATCGCACCTAAAGAGCCCATGCCGCGATAGGATTTATACGAGCGGCCTTGATAAAGCTCAACCTCGCCTGGCGCTTCTTCCGTCCCGGCAAACATACTGCCTAGCATGACACAATGCGCACCAGCCGCCAACGCTTTGGCGACATCACCGGAGAAACGAATACCACCATCGGCAATCAATGGCACATCGGTGCCTTTCAATGCTTCAGCGACATTATTGATTGCCGTAATTTGTGGTACACCGACGCCTGCGACAATGCGTGTAGTGCAAATGGATCCCGGCCCGATGCCGACCTTAACGCCATCAGCACCGGCTTCGACTAATGCTCTGGCCGCTTCTGCCGTCGCGATATTACCGCCGATAACCTGTAAATCCGGAAAATTCTGTTTAACCCAGCGCACCCGGTCGAGTACGCCTTGTGAATGACCATGCGCCGTATCGACGACAATCACATCGACACCGGCATTAACCAGAGCCTGCACCCGTTCCTCCGTGCCCGCGCCAGTACCCACCGCGGCACCGACACGCAACCTCTCCTGGCTGTCTTTACAGGCGTTAGGATAATCCTTGGCTTTTTGAATATCCTTGACCGTAATCAGACCACGCAGATGAAAATCATCATTAACAACCAGAACTTTTTCAATCCGGTGCTGATGCAGCAAGGCAATGACTTGTTTAGGGTCAGCGCCTTCCTTGACGGTAACCAGTTTATCCTTTGGCGTCATGACCGAAGCAACCGGCTCATCCAGGCGTGTTTCAAAGCGCAGGTCACGACTGGTTACAATACCCACCAATGATTCGCCATCGACGACAGGCACGCCGGATATATTTTTTTTTCGCGTCAATTCAATCACATCCCGAACCGTTGCCGAAGAAGTCACCGTTATTGGATCTTTGATGACGCCGCTTTCATATTTTTTAACCTGACTGACTTGCTTTGCCTGTTTTTTAGCCGTCATGTTTTTGTGAATAATACCGATACCGCCTTCCTGAGCCATGGCAATCGCGAGGCGGGCTTCGGTAACGGTATCCATCGCTGCCGACACCAGGGGGATATTCAATTTAATGTTTCGCGTAAGCTGAGTCGCCATATCCACATCCCTGGGTAACACCGTTGAATGTGCCGGCACCAGCAAAACATCGTCAAATGTGAGTGCTTCCTGTATCACTTGCATGTCAGTACCTTGAGTTTTTTGTTAACTTTTTATTATAGCAAAATACAAACATAATCAACAATTCATCGCTCAGGGTCAGGCACATCATACTGTGTTTGCAGCGCCGCTTTGATACTGTCCAAATCTTGTTGTTTAGGGCGATGCAGGCCCGCGCCTAATAAAGCGATAACGCTAAAAATATACAGCGTATTGTATCCATCCCCTAAAATAAACATAATCAAGCCGAAGCTGGCAATCAGCTCAATCACCAGCTGAGTCCATACAATCGTCATAAAATAACGATCTTCGGCCGATTTATCACCCGGCATGGTTTGATTGAGTCGTATCAATACAAATCGAAGCAGATTGGTTAAAGGTAATAACACGATAGCCGCAATATAGAGGAACGTTCGAATCAACACGCGCTGCTCCTCCCCTAAGTTATGCTGAATCTGCGTATCAAAATAGTGACAAATCAGGTTATAGATCAATACCGTCAAAACAACACTATAAACAACCCACCAGTGTTTTCTTAGCCTCTTGTTTTCCGCCATACTCATACTCCCTGCTCGCGTTTATAGGCCTTGATAATGACCATAAAGGCCAAAAAATCATACAGCCCATGAATGATAATGGGGGTAAGGAGATTCCGTTCACCGCCATAGTCCAAAGACAGGCCTAAATAGATCCCGACCAATGTCGCAATCACAAAATAGACAGGTGTTACCGCATGAACCAGACCAAAAATCAGATTACTTAACAGTAACCCACCATTTAGCCCCCAATGGTTCTCAAACCAGGGCTGCAAGACACCGCGAAACAAAATTTCTTCAGCAATCCCCGCAATACCGGCTAACACCATAAAGTCTGCCCAATTACAATGGCTTAAAGCAGGGCCCAATGTATCGAGCAACAAACGGCGGATTTTTTGCACGTCAGCAAAGGGCAGATTTTGCATGGCAAGAAACAACAAAAACAACGGCACGGTGCCGATGATACCGTAAAACACCGCTTGCTCTGAAAAATACAGTGCTGCAAAAGGATTGATGCCTGCAATCCAGCCCAAAAACAGGGCGACTAAAATCAGTGACGCCTCAAAAAGACAGGCCGATTTGAAAAAGTTCTTAGAATTTTCAGTCATTGATGCTTAACGCGACAGAGAAAAGAGCTATTTTACCCGAAGCTGTTAAAATAGACGCTTTAAAACCATGATTACCGGAATAAAATGCAGTGTTTTATCTACAAAAGCCTGAAGAAAGATGAGCTTTATTTGTATATCAAACAAAAAGATGATTTTTCTGACATCCCCGAAACTTTACTTGACAGTTTGGGGCGTCTGGAATTTGTTATGGCGTTGGAATTGACTCCGAAACGTACGCTGGCCCGGGCGGATGTCAACCAGGTCATGCAAAGCCTGACAGAAAAAGGCTTTTTCATTCAAATGCCGCCCACCCCGGTCACAGCCAATATTAACCTGAAGAACAGTCCGTTACACTAGGAGGCTGTCGGATTCAGGTTAAACTCAGGCCTTAGGCAAGGTAACGCCACGCTGACCTTGATATTTGCCACCACGATCAAGATACGATGTTTCACAAACCTCATCGCCGGTAAAAAACAACATTTGAGCGACACCTTCATTCGCATATATTTTTGCCGGCAAAGGCGTCGTATTTGAAAACTCCAATGTCACATGCCCCTCCCATTCGGGTTCAAGTGGTGTAACATTGACGATAATGCCACATCGAGCATAAGTCGATTTCCCTAAACAAATCGTCAACACATCCCGCGGAATTCGGAAATACTCAACTGTTCGAGCTAATGCAAACGAATTCGGCGGAATAATGCAGACATCGGATTGAACATCCACAAAGCTGTCTTCGGCAAAATCTTTAGGATCAACGATGGCGGAATTGATGTTGGTAAAAATCTTGAATTCATCAGAGCAACGCACATCATAGCCATAACTCGATGTGCCATAAGAGATTATCCGGCCCTGTTCGGATTCTCTGACCTGATTCGGTTCGAACGGCTCGATCATAGCGTGTTGCTTTGCCAT
>CAYUAE010000087.1:0-3284 GCA_964442675.1 uncultured Methylomarinum sp. | reverse complement strand
ATAAAGGAAAACAGGCGCCAAGTCGCTGCCACCAAACACAGCGAGACTTTAGAGCGCCTGTTGTTCTATACTTTTAGAGTTTACGATAAATGTCTGCACCTTCTTTAAGGAATTGTTCGGATTTTTCATCCATTCCTTTCTTCAGGGCTTCCTGTTCATCCAAACCTTTTTCCGCCGCATAATCGCGCACATCCTGCGAGATTTTCATAGAACAGAAATGTGGACCACACATGGAGCAAAAATGCGCGACTTTGGCCGAATCTTTCGGCAAAGTTTCATCATGAAACGAACGGGCTTTTTCAGGATCCAGGCCGATATTGAATTGATCTTCCCAGCGGAATTCAAAACGTGCCTTGGACATCGCGTTATCACGCGCCTGAGCTGCTGGATGTCCTTTCGCCAGATCCGCTGCATGAGCCGCAATCTTGTAAGTCACGATGCCTTCACGCACATCTTCCTTATTTGGCAGGCCCAGGTGTTCTTTTTGCGTGACATAACACAGCATGGCACAGCCATACCAGCCAATATTGGCGGCGCCAATGGCTGAGGTAATATGATCGTATCCTGGTGCAATATCGGTGGTCAGTGGCCCCAAGGTATAAAATGGCGCCTCATGACAATCATCCAGCTGCTTTTCCATATTGATCTTGATCATATGTAATGGCACATGCCCTGGCCCTTCAATCATGGTTTGCACATCATGCTTCCAGGCGATCTGGGTTAATTCACCCAAAGTTTCCAGCTCACCGAATTGCGCTTCGTCATTGGCGTCATAAATCGACCCTGGCCGCAAACCATCACCTAAAGAAAATGAGACATCATAGGCCTTCATGATCTCGCAGATTTCTTCAAAATTCGTGTACAAGAAGCTTTCAGTATGATGCGCCAGACACCATTTTGCCATGATTGAGCCACCACGAGACACAATGCCGGTCAAACGCTTGGCAGTCAGCGGAACGTGATGCAATCTGACTCCGGCATGAATGGTAAAATAATCCACGCCCTGTTCAGCCTGCTCGATCAGGGTGTCGCGGAAAATTTCCCAGGTCAACTCTTCGGCCTTACCGTCCACTTTCTCCAGCGCCTGATAGATCGGTACGGTGCCGATCGGTACCGGTGAATTTCTGAGTATCCATTCGCGCGTTTCATGAATGTTTTTACCCGTCGATAAATCCATGATGGTATCGGCGCCCCAACGGATACCCCAGAGCATTTTTTCGACTTCTTCTTCTATGGAAGAGGTCACCGCCGAATTACCTAAATTACCGTTAATCTTCACCAGAAAATTACGCCCGATAATCATCGGTTCCGATTCAGGGTGATTGATATTAGCTGGAATAATCGCCCGGCCCCGTGCGACCTCATCGCGTACGAATTCGGGGGTAATGACATCAGGAATATTGGCACCTAATGGCTGACCGGGATGACGGCCTTTCAAATAGGCTTTCATTTCCTCCATATTTTGATTTTCACGGATTGCGATATATTCCATTTCCGGCGTAATGATGCCTTGGCGCGCATAATGCATTTGCGTTACATTGGCACCGGATTTCGCCCGTCTCGGCTTTCGCGTCAATTGAAAGCGCAACTCTGCCGTTTCAGGGTCGGCCAGGCGTTCCTGCCCAAACCTCGAGCTTGGCCCATCTAACAATTCAGTATCGCCCCGCTCTTCGATCCAACCCGCCCGAATTGCCGCTAACCCTTTGTGCAAGTCGATGGCAACATTCGGGTCGGTATAAACGCCGGAGGTATCATAAACATACAATGGTGGATTTTTTTCGGCGCCGAATTGGGCAGGCGTATCGGAGAGTGTGATTTTACGCATTGGAACCCGTATGTCAGGGCGGCTACCTTGAACATAAATTTTTTCGGATGCGGGATAGGAATCAATTTTTATACTACTGGCTAAATCCCCAGTAATTTCATTACGGACAGCGCTCATGCTTATCTCCAAATTCATGAATTTGTTAAGCGCAGGGAAGAGGTGGCTTTCCTACGCCGGTATTAGCCGGTTCAGGTTCAAAGGGTTTGTCTCAGCTTTTTTATAGTCTTCGCATATGAAAAGACCATAAAAGCACCCCTAGCCTTGCGTGAATTGATTAAGGTAATGGATATTACTTACAAATGCAAGCTCGCGACTCTAAATAATCCATCCACTGCGCCTTGCAATCCACTGATAATTTAACAGTTTTACGATGTTATCTATAAAACAGATGACCTAAAAAACATCCTTAACCCATTGGCTTTTATTTCTTTGACCTGATGCCCATGCACCACCTTTAATTCAACCCTACAAATGATCATTAAATTGCATTAAGGTTATGATTTTTCGGACAACAAATGTTATTATTTAACGCACTAACAGGTAACAGTTTTTATAATCAATGTCGATTGATACGCGCGAACCCGCAAAACCCGTTTTGGAATTCAAGAATGCCACACTTAATGTGCCTGTGCTTATCTTGCACAGTGCCAATCTCGCCCAAGTTGAGCATCAATTACTTGAAAAAATCAGCCAGGCACCTGATTTTTTTAAACACTCTCCCATTGTGATTGATTTACATGACATCAATAGCCATGATTTATCGCTGGATGTGCAAACTTTAATCGAATTATTACGAACGAATCATTTTTTACCGGTCGGCATCCGGGGTGGAAACGACGAACAAAACCAGCAAGCCTTGACGTTAGGCATTCCATACCACTCATCACAAGCCGTCACTCATCCTGTCTCAGAAAAAAAAGTCGAAACGCTTAAACCCTCTGTGACAACTGAACAACCTGCAGAACCTGTCGAAAACAAATTTATCAATACTCCCGTCCGCTCAGGTCAACGCATTTACTCACGTGGCGACCTGATTATTGCGGCAACCGTCAGCGCTGGCGCAGAAATTATGGCTGAAGGTAATATTCATGTCTATGGCGCACTTAGAGGCCGGGCCTTAGCCGGTGTACAAGGCAATCCCAACAGCCGGATTTTCTGCTCCAGGCTTGAGGCAGAATTGATTTCCATTGCTGGAAATTACAAAATAAATGATGAAATTGATTCTGACAACCTTAACAAACCCGTACAGATTTTTTTACAAGAACACGCTCTGATCATAGAGTCTATTTAATATTCCCGGAGGAAAACCATTGGCTAGAATAATCGTCGTAACATCAGGCAAAGGCGGCGTTGGAAAAACAACAACCAGCGCGGCGATAGCCATGGGCCTGGCTAAAAAAGGGCATAAAACAGCCGTTATAGATCGGAAGAGCACACGTCTGAACTCCAGTCACCTGAA
>CAYUAE010000086.1:0-8796 GCA_964442675.1 uncultured Methylomarinum sp. | reverse complement strand
AAAAAATGAAAAGCGGTGAAATGAGCTGCGGCGCCATGATGGAAAAAATGAAAAGTGGTGAAATGAGCTGCGGCGCCATGATGGAGAAAATGAAAAGTGGTGAAATGAGCTGCGGTGCCATGATGAAAAAAATGGGTGACATGAAAGGGATGGGGGGTATGCAAGGAAAAGGTATGGGGGGTATGAAAGGTATGGGCGGCATGAAGGGTGGCGAAATGAGCTGCGGTGCCAAAGTTGATCCCGATACGGCAGCCGGCGAATAATCTGGCTATTGCAGTTATTCAAGGTGAATCCGGGGCAGTCCGTGTTCCGGATTTTTTGATTTTAATCCAACTTAGGTGCTGTTATGGAAACCTGCCGGAATAAAGTAGAGGGTGCAGGCCTCGGTCTGCGCCGTTCCTTCTTGACTGAATGCCTGGAGCAGCCGCCGGAAAATGTTTCTTTTTATGAAGTTGCGCCTGAAAACTGGATGACACTTGGCGGAAAACTGGGCAAGCAGTTTCGCGCCATGACCGAACAATTTGATTTTGTTTGTCATGGGCTGTCTTTATCAATCGGCAGCAGTGATCCGTTGGACGAAGATTTTGTCAAGGCGGTCAAGCAGTTTATGCAGCAGCATCAAATCAGGTTTTACAGCGAACATTTGAGCTATTGCAGTCATGAGGGGCATTTATATGACTTGATGCCTATTCCGTTTACTGAAGACGCCATTCATCATGTTGCTGCCCGCATTCGTCGGGTACAGGATATTCTGGAGCAAAAAATTGCGATTGAAAACGTGTCTTACTATGCGGCGCCTGGCCAGGAAATGACGGAAATTGATTTTTTTAATGCCGTTATCGAAGAAGCCGATTGTGATGTATTGATCGACATCAATAATATTTATGTCAACAGCATCAATCATAACTACGATGCTGAAGCCTTTTTAAAAGCCATTCCCGCCGATCGAATCGCCTACGCACATATTGCCGGACACTATGTTGAAGCGGATGACTTTTTGATTGACACTCATGGTGCCGATGTTATCGATCCGGTATGGAAATTACTCGCTAAAGCCTACGAATGGTATGGTGTGTTCCCAACACTGCTGGAGCGCGACTTTAATTTACCCCCGCTGGCAGACCTGGCCTGCGAGGTAGAAACCATTCGCCATATTCAACAGGCTTGGGGTGTGCAGCATGAAAAGCAAACAGCCTGAGCAAAATTTTCAACGCGTTCAGGCTGATTTTGCGGCCTATATCCGCGATCCATTCAATAATCCTCAACCTGCTGATGTTGAGCAAAAACGCATGGCGGCCTACCGGGAGCTGTTTTTCAATAATATTGAAAGCTTTTTAAGTTCTAACTTTCCGGTGATTCGCACTCTGTTATCCGATCAACAATGGCTGGCCTTAGCGCAGGATTTTTTTGCTCGCCATACCTGTACGACGCCATATTTCTCAGAAATTGCGGAAGAATTTATCGATTATTTGCAAAATGAGCGCAACAATGCCGAAGATTTTCCATTTCTGGTGGAACTGGCGCATTATGAATGGGTCGAAATGAGGCTGTCGATTGCACAAGAAACATTACCGACCAACAGCGCAGTGCAGGCTGAAACAATAGCGGATTTAGCAGTTCGACTGTCGCCTTTGGCCTGGCCTCTGGCCTATCAATACCCTGTACATAAAATATCTTCGCAATTTATACCGCTAACGCCCCCAGAGCAACCGACCTTTTTGCTGGTTTATCGGGATACGCATGATGAGGTTCATTTTATTGAAATCAACGCCTTAACCTTTCAATTGTTACAGGCGATTGAACAAAACCCGGGGCACACGGCAATACGTTATATCAACCGTATCGCTGAAACGCTGTCGCCCGAAAATCCTGAGCGCCTCATAACGCATGGATTACCCGTATTCGAGCAATTACTGGCTAAGGCCGTCATTGTTCCCGCATAAGCCAGGCTGAATCCATATAACATCTCGGAACAATTCGGCCTGTTATATAATCCATACCTTATGGATAACAACACTGTGTTTAAATCCACAACCTAAAAACGATTAAAAAACTATGTCAAAACAAGCTATGCCAAAGAAGTACAAATTTATTCTATTTATTGTCGGCCTGATTGCCTTAATTGCCTTTCAAGTCAAGGTTGTCATGCCGTTGGTTTATGATGTCATCGCTTCAGATTTGTTTCTGAAAGAAGATGACCCGGAAGCTGTGGAGGCCTCCGCAGATGGTCAAATGCTCGGTTATGCTTTTGATCAATGTAATCTTTATATTGCAGATGAAGTTGATTCGCATATTTCCGTCTCTTATGCCAGCAAGCCGGTCAATGCCTGGGATATTGGCAATACGCAATATGTGATCAATGCCGATATTGATTTATTGCCCGAAAATGGCGCTAATGTGACCGCACGCTATGTCTGCCGGATTAAATACACAGGCGATGAATTTGTGCCGACAGCCTTAAGCGACAAGGATAACTGGTCGGTCAGCGGTCTGAGTGGTTTGGACGATTATTTATAAAGCCTGATAATAATCCATCAAGGCCAGGTCTTCGGCGATTGCTTTGTAGACGATCCGGCCTTGATAAACATTGATCGCCCGGCGCAGGTTTGGCATTTTCAAAAAGGCTTCGACGCCTTCATTTGCCAGCAATTCAATATAGCCTGATGTCACCCGGGTCAGCGCAAGCGTCGATGTTCTTGGATAAGCACCGGGCATATTGGTGACGCAATAATGTACGACATCGTGTTTGACAAACACCGGCTCTGCATGACTGGTCGGCCTTGACGTTTCGATACAGCCGCCCTGATCGATACTGACATCGACCACCACAGCGCCTGGTTGCATCTGACGAATCATTTTTTCAGTAACGACTTTGGGCGCACGAGTGCCTTTTATCAAAACCGCCCCTACCACCAGGTCGCTCTCCTGAGTGCTGACAGCAATATTTTCCGGTGTCGAGAGTAAAAAGCTTGCCCCGGCCAGGTCTTTTTCCGCCAATGCCTGAAAACGGGTTTCATTGAGGCCGGCAACGGTGACTTCAGCCCCTAAAGCCAATGCTACTCTGGCCGCGTGCTGACCGACGATGCCATCGCCAATCACTAAGACCTTGCCGGATTTTTCGCCTAAGACCTGGGCGAGTAAAACGCCGCGTCCCTGATTGAAGCGTGCCAGAAAATAATTTCCCATTAAAACCGACATATTGCCGGCTACGGCACTCATTGGCGCTAATGCGGGTAAATGGCCGTTTTCATCTTCCAGGGTTTCATAAGCGATAGCGGTGACATTTTTGTTCAGCAATGCCAGTGTCAGTGCCTTATCGACACCGGATAAATGTAAATAGGTAAACAGTATTTGCCCATTCAGAAAATCATACTCGGTGGGCTGCGGTTCTTTGACCTTGACGACTAAATCACTGGCCCAGGCCTGTGCTGCCGATACAATTTCTGCCCCTGCGGTTTGATATTCGGCATCGCTAAAGCCTGAGCCTTCACCCGCCGACTGTTCGACACACACAACGTGTCCTGCGGCTGTCAGTCTGGCTACGCCCGTCGGCGTCATCGCCACCCGCATTTCCTGGTTTTTTATTTCTTTTGGGATACCAATTTTCATAACGTCCTCTGTTTTTCAACGTGTTAACGCATAGTAAAACGCACCCAACAGGGCGGCTTCAGCATTTAAACAAATTTTTACCGGTATTTTTTTAAACAACGCATGATAACGCCCTTTGTCCAAAAACGCCTGCATAAACACACCATCTGTCATCAAATTCAGGTTTTTGGCGGCGATACCCCCGGCTAATAAAACACCACCATAACTCAATGTTTTCAACGCCAGGTTACTTGCCTCAGCGCCATAGCAGCGACAAAAAATACGCATCGTTTCGACACATAATGGGTCATGTTTGGCTTGTGCCTGCTGACTGATAACCGCTGCCTTGTCTTCTCGCTCGAAACGCAGCTCTGTTTCCGTTGTCGCTGGCATATTTGTCTGCTGTTTTAAAAAGTCATAAATATCAACAATTCCCATGCCCGAAACCACGCGCTCATAACTGATATGGTGTCCATATTTTTGCTGCAAAAACGTAAACAGTTTAAATTCCAGTTCATCAGTCGGCGCGAAATCGGTGTGTCCGCCTTCGGTGGACAGTACTGTGGTATGCGCCTTGTCACGTACGATAATCGCTTCACCAAGCCCCGTACCGGCTGCCAGTACCGCAATATGCCCCGTTGTTTGTTCGGCATCAGGGTTCAGTGCGATAAAATCAGCTTCAGGCATATTTAGCAGCCCCCAGGACATCGCTTCCAGGTCATTCAGCAGGGCAACATGCCGGGCTCCGGTACGGGTCTTGATGTCATCTGCACGCAAAATCCAGGGCAAATTTGTGGTCACGCAATTTCCTTCCACAACAGGCCCTGCCACCCCTAAACAAACCGTCGCCAACTCAGGCGTGGACTGGTCGGCCAGAAAGCTGTCGAGCAGATCGTAAAAGCTTTTAAAATCAGCGCTTGAGTAGTGTTGTTTGGCGACACAATCGCCACTTGTCGCCGAAAACAGCGCCAACAGGGTTTTTGTGCCACCAATATCGCCGGCTAAAATCATTGTGCGACATTATATTGATTGAATACCTTGAATTCGCCTTTTTTGTCGAAGGAAACGACCTGATAAGGGGCTTTGCGTCCACCCATTTCCATACCCGGCGTTCCAGCTGGCATGCCCGGAACCGAAATACCGGCAATATCAGCCTTTTGCGTCAGCATGTTTTTTATATCGTCGGCCGGCACATGGCCTTCGACGGTATAACCATTGACGACAGCGGTATGACATGAAGCCAGCGCACGGGGAATACCTAAGGACTGCTTCACACTTTGCATATCGTCTTTGACAATATCGGTGACATTAAAATGATTGTCTTTTAAATGTTGCACCCATTTTTTACAACAGCCGCAGGTCGGGCTGCGGTAAACGGTAATGTCAGTTGTTTCTGATTCGGCCATCGCCGGAGACAGAAGGCTGGAACATAAAAAAAATGTCGTTAATGTTTTTTTTATCATAATGATTCGCCTTGGTTTGAAAAAGTAATGTCCAGGAGGTTGTCGGGTTTAGAAGGTCGTAGCGAGAGGTAGAATTTTCCTGAAATCCGACAGCCTCCTGGGATAAAGACAGACTCTAAAACGCGTTGAAATGTTCAATTAACTATACGCTTTATTCGCCATGTAAGGTAATCACCAGGCGCCTTGGGCCGCCATGGTTGCGATGCTCGCACAAATAAATACCCTGCCAGATGCCCATTTTCAAACGGCCATCTGCAATCGGAACCGTCACACTGGCACCGAGCAGGCTGGATTTGAGGTGAGCCGGCATATCGTCGCTTCCTTCATAGGTATGCGTGAAATAAGGTGCATCCTCTGGCACAGCCCGGTTAAAAAAACGTTCGAAATCTTCTCGGACCGAGGCATCGGCATTTTCGTTGAGTGTCAACGACGCCGAGGTATGTTGAATAAACACATGCATCAGTCCAACTGTCAGCGACGATAATTCCGGCACCTGTATCAAGATTTCATCGGTCACCAGATGAAAACCACGTTTTTTTGCTGTCAGTTTAATGTCTTTTTGAATCCACATATCAAGTGATTACATCTGGAGCAGTACGGCCTGTACGTTTTTTAACTTCGCATAATTGTTCGGCAATTTCGATGAGTTCGGCTAAAGCCTGTTGAGCGTCCTGGTCTTGTTTATCGACATCAGGCTCGAATTTTTCCAGGTAGATTCTTAAGGTGGCGCCGACTGTTCCGGTGCCGGATAAACGGAAGACGATTCTGGAGCCATCGCTGAAACCGACTCGAATGCCTTGCCGGTGACTGACGCTCTGGTCGACCGGGTCGGTGTAGCTGAATTCATCGGCGAAGGCAACACTGTAGCCTTTCAGTGTTTTACCCGGTAAGTCGACGATAAGATCTCTGAGATGGTCAAAAATGGCATTGGCCTTGTCTGCATCGACAGCCTCATAATCGTGGCGGCAATAAATATCACGGCCAAATTCCTGCCAGTGTTGATGCACAATATCGGCAACCGGTTGACGCTTGCGCGCGATCATGTTGAGCCAGAATAATACCGCCCATAAACCGTCTTTTTCGCGGACGTGATCAGAGCCTGTACCAAAACTTTCTTCACCACAAAGGGTTATTTTTCCGGCATCCAGCAGGTTGCCGAAGTATTTCCAGCCGGTCGGCGTTTCGTAGCAGGGTAGATTTCTGGCTTTGGCCACCCGGTCAACCGCCTGGCTGGTCGGCATGGATCGGGCAACACCTTTCAAGCCTTTTTTATATGCCGGTATCAAGCTGGCATTGGCGGCCATAACGGCCAGGCTGTCGCTGGGTGTCACAAAAAAACCGGCGCCCATAATCATGTTACGGTCACCATCACCATCTGATGCCGCACCAAATACCGGTGCATTCTCTGAAAACATACGTTTGGTCAATTCCTTAGCATGAGCCATGTTAGGATCGGGGTGGCCGCCGCCGAAATCTTCTTTAGGCTCTGCGTTGATGACTGAGCCGGGTTCAGCGCCCAGCATGTCTTCCAGAATACGTTTGGCATAAGGGCCGGTTATGGCATGCATGGCATCGAAACATAAGCTTAAATAACCGGAACTGATGCTGGTTTTTAACAGATCAAAATCAAATATTTCAGTCATCAATTGAGCATAATCATCGACAGGATCAATGATTTTTATATTGATACCTGCGATCTGTTGCGTGCCCACGGTGTCTAAGTCAATATCATCTATTCGGGCGATACGGTATTCTGCAATGGTTTTGCTGTTCTCATAGAGGGCATCCGTAAATTTTTCCGGCGCAGGTCCCCCATTGCTGACATTGTATTTAATGCCGAAATCTTCGTTTGGGCCACCAGGATTATGGCTGGCGGATAAGACGATGCCACCAAACGCCTTGTATTTACGGATAATATGGGACGCCGCCGGGGTGGATAACAAGCCGCCCTGGCCGATGATCAACTCGCCAAAACCGTTGGCAACAGCCATTTTAATAATGGTTTGAATCGCCTGGCGGTTAAAATAGCGACCATCGCCACCGATAACCAGTTTTTGCCCGCTAAAATCATCAAGCGAATTGAATATCGACTGCACAAAGTTTTCCAGATAATTCGGTTGCTGAAAAACAGTGACTTTTTTACGCAATCCCGAGGTGCCGGGTTTTTGATCATCGTAAGGCGTGGTTTTGACGGTTTCTGTTTTCATAAATCAATCCTTAAATGAGAGAATACGAGCTTTAAATTACACCAAATCAGTTCTAATTTGTAGGTTTTTATGACGTTCACTCGGGTCTTGTGGTTTCTAGCATTATGTCTGTTTCAATTTCAAACACTTGCCGATGAGGTTTGGATAGAAATCGACACACAAAAACAGCAACTTCTGATTAAACGCGGCGAAAAAACGATAACCACCTTGTCTGACATTGCAATCGGTCGAAATGGTTCCGGATACAAGCTGGAGCAAGGCGATGATGTCACGCCAATCGGGCATTATCGAATTGCCTGGATCAATCGGAAAAGTCCTTATTACCGGTTTTTTGGGCTGAATTATCCCTCTATTTCTGACGCCTTCAGGGCCTTGAATCTTGGGCGCATCGACCATAAAACCTATTACAGAATTATTGATAAACACATGGCTAATGAACCGCCGCCTCAGGATACGGTGTTAGGCGGTAATATCGGGATTCATGGGCTTGGCAAAGGGGACATTAAAATCCATCGCCTGATGAATTGGACCCACGGCTGCATCGCACTGACAAATCGCCAGATTGATATTTTAAGCCGCTGGATCGAAAAGGGTACACGCGTAGAAATAAAATAAAACTGGAAAGTCTGCAAAAAACAAGGCAGAATTAGAGGAAATGCAGGAATATAAGCGTATTTAAGTTACGATTCATAAATTCTGTATAGACTCTATCTGACTCTTAATCTATCAAACGAGGAACGCATTATGAGAACAATAAAATTTGCATCTGTTTTAGTTATTGCCGGTTTAGCAACAGGTTGTGCCAGCACTTCAGATATCGATAATCTGCAATCTCAGATTGATACCTTAAAAACACAAATTTCTTCAGCATCTTCTGATGCGGCAAAAGCACAAGCCTCTGCGGCAGAAGCGGCGGCCAGAGCGGCAGCGGCGGAAGCTGCTGCAAACCGTGCGGCGCAGTTCGCCCAGGAAACCAACAGCAAACTTGATCGCATGTTTAAAAGATCCATGATGAAATAATCACTCGATTTTTTATTTTTGCTGTTTAAAAACCCCGCTGTGTTAAACGCATAGCGGGGTTTTTTTATATGTGCTCAGGATCAATTGGGGGTCATATATGGTCCGCCCCGTATTGCAAGAAAAAATTCATTTGTAGCATAAAGAAATATTGCTCCCATATATGACCCCTTTTTTGATCAAGTCCGCTTTTTTAATTGAGTAGCTATGCCTTAGTACCCTAAGAAGACATAACGACAAGCTCAGCGATGGCGAAAAGCGGCGCGGGTTTCTACGATGGCAAAAACTGTGACGCTTTTCGCCATCGCTGGAGCGCCTTGTTGGGTGGCTACCCAGTTTTCATCTTTGTCGCGTCCGAAGCTCCGAATAGCATGTCTTAACCTCCCCCTGGTAGAGGTGTTTTAATTGCCCGGTACGTCAGCCATGAAATAGGTTGCCTTCAAAGCCCCCGACGTTTTATCTTTCAGTTCAACCTTAGAGTTGGAGTAATAACCAATCTCTATGTCTTCAGTCGACACTAT
>CAYUAE010000085.1:0-8830 GCA_964442675.1 uncultured Methylomarinum sp. | reverse complement strand
GGTTTAAATCTGGCAGCACAATATCGAGGGCGTATAGCGTAAAGAAATAGCGGTGACGGCCAATGGGTGGACACGGGCCGCCGTATCCCGTTTTGTTCCAATCATTTTTACCTTCTTTAATAGTGTTGTCAGGGTGAAAATTTTCGCTTAATTCAGTGACGCTTGGAGGAATGTTATAAAGCAACCAATGAACCCAGGTCATTTTAGGGGCGGCAGGGTCAGGCGCATCAGGATCGGTAACCGTTAAAACCAGGCTTTTTGTGTTTTGCGGTACACCGGACCAAGTGAGCGCAGGCGAGATATCATCGCCTTCACAGGTAAAACGCGTGGGAATTTCTCCCTGCTGAGTAAATGATTTGGATTCGAGTGTAAATGGCATCAGGGCGTTACCTTCAGTAGCAGAAAGGGTTGAGCTGTTGAGCAGGCTGCAGGTTATAATAAATAAGGCGATGAGGCTTTTTATAGGCATGGCGAAGTCTCCAGATAGAGGTCATCCGCTGTTATGAAAGCATAGTCGGGTATTGGATGGCAAATGAAAACTATGATTGCGCTGTCGGAGACAGCATGTAGAAGGTCAATGGGTTTGTTGGAAAACAAACCCATTGTATCGGAATGGTTAGCGGGAAATCATCGCGGCTTGTTTGGCGCGCCGTCGGATTTCATCCCAGTTTTCGGCATCGACCAGGTCGGCTGGCGCCATCCAGGAGCCGCCGACGCAAGCGACATTTTTTAACGCCAGGTATTGTTTGGCGTTTTCCGGATTGACACCGCCTGTTGGGCAGAAGGTGATTTGTGGTAACGGGCCACCGATGGATTTTAGCATCGGTACGCCGCCTGCCGCTTCCGCCGGAAAAAACTTCATTGCTGTCAGGCCTTTTTCCATCAGTTTCATGGCTTCGCTGGGGGTTGCAACACCGGGCAAAATCGGCACACCGGTGTTGATCGCATGATTGATGAGACTGTTAGTGACGCCAGGGCTGACTAAAAATTCAGAGCCGGCGTCAACGGCCTGATTTAACGTATCGATATTGATAATCGTTCCTGCGCCAACGATGGCATCGCTGACTTCCGACTTGATTTGCCGAATGGCATCCAGCGCAACAGGTGTGCGCAGCGTGATTTCCAATACCTTCAGGCCGCCTTCAACCAGGGCATTGGCTAAAGGAACAGCATGTTCGAGTTTATTGATGACCATGACCGGAATGACCGGAGAGGTGTTCATGATGTCTTGGATCGTTGGCATAGTTTTTTCCGTTAGATATTTAATGAAGGTATTTGGTTTAATCGACCGGGAACAAGTTAGATGCACCGGTTTCGGCAGTTGATGCACCCAGTCTGAAATGACCGAACATTTCCCGCCCCATGCCATAGTGGTGATTATTGGCGCGATTCGGGATCGGTGTGCGCGCATTGAATTCATCTTCATCAACCAGGACGTTAATATCACCGGTCTGAAGATTCAGGGCAATGATGTCGCCCTCTAAAACCTTCGCCAGCGGGCCGCCCATTTCGCATTCAGGGCACAGGTGAATAACCGAAGGAACCTTGCCTGATGCGCCGGACATGCGGCCATCGGTTACCAGTGCGACGTTAAAGCCTTTGTCTTGCAGAACGCCCAGTGGCGGGGTCAGTTTGTGCAGCTCTGGCATGCCATTGGCCCGTGGCCCTTGAAAGCGGATGACGGCGACAAAGTCTTTTTCCAGTTCACCGCGTTTGAAGGCGGCAAGAAAATCTTCCTGGTCGTCAAAGACGACGGCTGGGGCTTCAATGATCTGATGTTCCTCTGCGACGGCGGATACCTTGGAAACACCGCGTCCTAAATTGCCGGTCATGACATGCAGGCCGCCCATCGGCGCAAAGGGTTTTTCCACGCTGCTTAACACATCCGGGTTACGGGATTGTTCAGGGCACGGTTTCCAGGTTAGTTTTACGCCGGTCAGCACCGGCTCTTTAGTATAGCTGTCCATGCCTTTTTCATCGGCGACGGTGAGGATGTCTTTATGCAGCAGCCCGTGTTTCAGCAATTCGGCGATGAGTACACCCATGCCGCCTGCCTGGTGGAAATGGTTTACATCGGCGGCGCCGTTTGGATAGATTTTGGTCAACTGGGGAATAACTTTGGACAAGCGGTCAAAATCATCCCAGTTCAGCGTAATGCCGGACGCTCGGCCAATGGCGATCAGGTGCATGGTATGGTTGGTCGAGCCACCTGTAGCGAGTAGGCCGATGATGGCATTGACCAGGGCTTTTTCGTCCACCATACGCGCAATGGGGCGGTAATCGTCACCCATTGCGGTAAATTTCAATACCTGTCGGGCGGCCTGGCGGGTCAATTCGTCGCGTAACGGCGTGTAAGGATTGACGAAAGAACTGCCAGGAAGATGTAAGCCCATGATTTCCATCATCATTTGATTGCTGTTCGCAGTGCCGTAGAAGGTACAGGTACCGGCGGAATGATAAGAGGCGGCTTCTTTTTCCAGCAGTTCCTTGCGGCCGATTTTGCCGACGGCATAGGCCTGACGGGCACGGGCTTTTTCTTTATTGCTGATGCCTGAAGGCATGGGGCCGGCAGGGACGAACACGGCGGGTAAATGGCCAAAACTCAGTGCGCCAATCAGCAAACCGGGCACGATTTTGTCGCAAACGCCTAAATATAAAGCACCATCGAATGTATTATGGCTCATGCCAATAGCGGTTGCCATGGCAATCAAATCGCGACTGAACAAGGACAGTTCCATGCCGGGTTGCCCCTGAGTAACGCCATCACACATGGCGGGAACGCCCGCGGCAAACTGGGCGACGCCACCGGCTTCACGAATAGCCTCTTTGATGATGTCGGGCGCATCTTTATACGGTTGATGTGCAGAAAGCATGTCGTTATAAGACGAAACGATGGCGATATTGGGTTTAGGTGTTTCGGCTAGGTCCTGTTTTTCTGAGATGGGGCAAGCGGCAAAGGCATGGGCCAGGTTGGCGCATTGCATGTGTGAGCGAACAGGCTCTTTTTCAGCCTGTGCGTCAATGTATTTCAGGTAAGCGTTACGTTCCTTATGACTTCGTTCAATGATGTCCTGTGTGACTTGTTCAATAATGGGATGCATGTTTTTTCTCCAGTTGCTGTCTATGGCAATGCGCAAAAAGTTACGGGTATTGTTTGATTTAAGGCGCCCAGTACAGCTCAACCGGGACAGTGGATTGACGCAAAACAGCGCGAACCGGCATATCTTCCACAGGGCCCGGTTTTAAAGCCTGTTTGAAAACGGCCAGCTTTTCTTCGCCAGTTAATAAAATAATCAGTCGCTTGGATTGTAACAGACCGTGTAATGACAGGCTCAAGCGTTCGGTATTGTCGCCGGTGACTTCACTTTGTTGCGCCATAATGGCGGCAGTCAGTTGGGTGTAATCCGGCGATAAGGCTTGATCTAAGCCTTCGGCATGTGGGAACAATGAAGCCGTGTGGCCGTCGCTGCCCATGCCGAGAATCGTCACGGTAAAGGGTTTAGGCAGTTGACGATACTGTTGTTCTGTTTCAGGCTGGCCTTCGGCGGCGGTTTCGGCCGCTGTTTTCATCGGCGTGAAAGGGGCATTGGCGGCGCGGTTAATCAATAATGTTTTTTTAATCAAGGCTTCGTTACTGGCGGGGTGATTATTATCGACCCAGCGTTCGTCGACTAAAGCGATATGGATATTTTTCCAGTCCAGATCGGCTTCAGACAGGGTTTGATATAACGGCGCCGGTGTACTGCCGCCAGAAACCAGCAGGCTGGCCGATTGCTGTTGGGTTAAGGCGTTATCGAGATGGCGTTGACATGCCAGTGCCAGGCTGGAGAACAGTTCATCGCGGGTTTTAAAGAGAAATTGTGTGACCATTGTATTTACCTCATGCTTCCCAGGCGCGGCCGTCGCGCGCCAATAAGCTGTCTGATGTGATAGGACCCCAGGTGCCGGCCGGATATTGGGTTGGCTGAAGCGATTGTGTTTTCCAGGCGGTTTGAATCGAATCGACCCAGGCCCAGGCTTGTTCGATTTCTTCCCGACTGAGGAATAATGTCGGGTTGCCGCGCAGGGCTTCAAGAATCAGTTTTTCATAGCCACCGAACAGGCGGTTTTGTTTAAAGGCCTCGGAAAAACTTAAATCCAGTTTGGTTTTCTGTAACCTGATATCGCCATCGATGCCCGGTACTTTGTTAAGGATTTCAATGTCGATACCTTCATTGGGTTGCAAATGAATAATCAGTTTGTTCGCCGGCAGGTTTTTATAGCTGTCTTTAAAAATATTATGTGGCAGTTGTTTGAAATTGATAACAATTTCAGTGCGCTTGTAATTCATCCGTTTGCCGGTGCGTAAATAGACCGGGACGCCGGCCCAACGCCAGTTATCAATGTCGACCCTGAGTGCGACAAAGGTTTCAGTATCACTGTCGGGGTTAGCCCCTTCTTCTTCAAGGTAGCCAGGTACCGGCGTAGCCTGTTGAAAGCCTGCAGCGTATTGACCGCGAACAGTGACCTGTTCAACATTATGGGGGGTAATGGGGCGCAGGGCTTTTAATACTTTGATTTTCTCGCTGCGAATGCTGGAGGCTTCCAGGTTTACCGGAGGCTCCATGGTGACAAAGGTTAAAATCTGCAATAAATGGTTTTGCAGCATGTCACGTAACTGACCGGTATGGTCGAAATAGTCCCAGCGTCCCTCAATGCCCACCGCTTCGGCAACAGTAATCTGAATATGGTCAATACTGTTATGATCCCAGTTGTTGGTGAAAATGGAATTGGCAAAGCGTAACGCCAGCAGGTTAAGCACAGTCTCTTTGCCCAGATAATGGTCGATGCGAAAGATTTGTTCTTCATGAAAAACTTCGGAGACCACATCATTGATTTCGATACAGGATTTCAAGTCATGGCCAATCGGTTTTTCCATGACAATACGTGCTTCATCATTTAAAACATCGGCCTGTTGCAAACCGTGGCAAATGGATTTGAACAGTACGGGTGAAACCGCCAGATAATTCACCAGGACATGAGTTTCTGGCGAGAGCAGTGGTTTCAGTTTGCCATAACTCTGCATTTGCGTCAGATCCATTTGCAGGTAGTTCAGGCGTTGTTGAAATTTTTCCCACAAGGCTGGCTCAATGTCGTCATTCAAGAATTTTTTCAGGCTGTCATGGGCGATGGCGATAAAATCCTCGCGGGTTTTGTCATACCGGTCGATAGCGATAATGGTGCTGTCGTTTTCGATGAGGCCGGCTTTTTCCAGCCGGAACAGGGAGATAATCAATTTACGGGTGGCAAGGTCGCCCAGGCCGCCATAAATAACCAGGTCACACGGTTTATACGTTGTGTTCGATACCATATTTATTCAAATTCTTGGCCATAAAAAACAGGCCATTATATAGGTCGGTATCCTTCGTCACAAGTTGGCCGCGGCGCTACAAACGGTGTTCGTTCAGAAACTGAGTCAGTTCATTGCGGTCGGGAAGGCCGGTTCTGGCGCCGATTTTTGTACAGCATAATGCGCCGGTCGCGCTGGCATAGCGTAAGGCATCGTCCAGGCTCATATTTTTGGCGATGGCGGCACTGAATGCACCATGAAAGGCATCGCCGGCCCCTGTTGTATCAATGGCTGTAATGTTGAATGCCCGAAGCCGACCCTGTTGTGTGGCTGTTTTCCAGATCAAGCCTTTTTCGCCCAAGGTAATCACGACGACCGGTGCTTTTTCAGCCAATATCGACAGGGCTGTTTCGGGCGTATCGGCAAATTGACGGGCAAATTTTTCTGAACAGACCAGATAGTCGACCTTGTCCATTAAGGCCAGGGTGCCTTTGTGAACAGAGCCTGCATCCAGCACCATCGGAATCTGTTGCAGCGAGCAGTATTTTGCCAATTCAACTGAAATTTCAGGTTCGTGCCCGTCAAACAACACGGTTTTAAAATTAAGCGCAGTAAAATCCAGGCTGTGTTGGGGCAGGGGGTGAGTTTCACCTTTGTAGTTCACCAGGGCGCGTGTGCCGTCAGGTTTGACCAGAATGACAGAAACGGGGGTGGGCTGGTGGCCGCGGATTAACAGCGTGGTGTCAATATTTTCCTGTTGAAATTCAGACAGGTGGCGGTCACCATATAAATCAGTTCCCAAAAAGCCTGCAAAGGCGGCATTGAAGCCTAAACGAGAGGCCGCAACGGCACCATTGGCCGCAGGGCCGCCACCGCAGGCTTGATGCTGCTCGGCAAAAATTTTTTCATCGGCTGCCGGATGATGGTCGACTTGAAAAATCAGGTCGTAGCAGGCATGGCCAACGCATAAAACATCAATGTCGATTGGATTTGTGCTCATAGGTGCAGATTAGTACACTCATGCAGTGAATTGTTACACGCTTTATACTGTAGACAGCTGCTGAACATGAAGTTTTTTACGGTGCTGCTCTGCTTGCCATAAGTCATATTGTGTTTGTTGGTTTAACCAGCTCTCAGATGATGTATTGAATGCAATGGATAAGCGCACAGCCATTTCTGGGCTGATACCAGATTTACCATTAAGAATCGCCGATAAGGTCTTGCGACTGACGCCTAGAGCTTTTGCAGCATCGGTAACAGTTAGGCCAAGCGGCTCAATACAAAGTTCTTTTAATACTTCGCCTGGGTGTGGCGGATTATGCATTAACATGGTGTAACCTCAGTGATAGTCCTCATAATCAACAACTTCGGCATGGCTCCCATTAAAACGAAATGTAATGCGCCAGCTGCCGCTAACTCTCACGGACCAGCATTGAGAACGCTTGCCTGAGAGCTGATGTAGATACAGGCCCGGTAAGTTCATGTCATCAGGTGATGTAGCGGCATTCAGGCGGCCGAGAATAAGTTGAATCCGTTTAGAATGCTTAGCTTGAATGCCGGATTTTCTCCCTGTTTTGAAAAATAACTCCAGCCCCTTATGCTTAAAGCTCTGTATCATGTGTCGATTGTAACCTATGTCGTTACAGGTTACAATCGTTTTCGCCTATAACTGGCAATATTGGGCTGGACAGTATGAAAGCAGGTAGAGTATTCTCAGTTAAGCGTTGCCAGGTAAACTATTTTTCAGGAGTCAGCAATAATGAGTATAGAAACCTCTCTTTTGCCCGAAATGATTGCGGCAATGGAACAAATCATCAACGATAATGCCGAGCAGGTAACGGCGCTGGATCAGGAAATCGGTGATGGCGATCATGTCTATAATTTGCAGCGGGGGTTTGAGGCGCTGCGCAAGAAACAGGACGAATTAGTCGGTCTTGATTGGCCATCGGCCTGGCAGAAAATGGGTATGATCGTTATGTCCACTATTGGCGGTGCATCAGGCTCTTTATATGGCAGTTTTCTGGTGACGATGGCGAAAACAGCCAAGGGTAAAGATGTTGATGCGGCTGTGTTTGCCGAGGCTTTTATGGCCGGGGTCGAATCGATCAAGAAGCGGGGCAGAGCGGATGTCGGGGAAAAAACCATGCTCGATGTGTTAGTGCCGGTAGCACAAACGTTACAGAAAGGTGTGGCTCAGCAGCAGGACTTAAAAACACTGCTGGCCGAAATCAATACGGTTGCTGAACAAGGCGTAGAAGCGACACGCGATATGATTGCGACGAAAGGACGTGCGTCATTCTTAGGCGAACGCAGCAAAGGTCATATCGACGCCGGTGCCCAGACGGCGCAATTGATGATAAAGGCTGTCAGCGAAGTGATTGAAAAACATTTGTGATGTGTAACCGATGATGTGGCAAGCGCCGCGCTATGGACGCTTGCCGTTTTGGGACAGGATTAGATTTTCCAGCGTAATGCGGCTGTGTTGACGGGCGCATCCCATAATGACAGCATTTCATCATCCAGCAGGGTGACGGTTATCGAACAGCCTGCCATATCTAATGATGTGGTGAAGGTGCCAACCAGGGAGCGGCATATTTCGATGCCTTGCTGTTCATAATGTTGTGCCGCCAGGTCATACATTAAATGTAATTCCAGTAGCGGTGTTGCGCCAAAACCATTCACATGCAATAAAATGCGCTGGCCTTTTTCGGGGAGCAGGTCTTCGTCAATCGCCTGGCTCAGATGCTTCACAATTTCCGAGGCCGGAGCCAGTTTAAGGGTCTCGCGGCCGCGTTCGCCATGGATGCCAACCCCCATTTCCATTTCGTCTTCGGCCAGCTCAAAGGTGGGTTTTCCCAGTGCTGGGACGGTGCAACTGCTCAAAGCGACGCCCATGGATGCAGTAGCTTTGACCACTTTATCGCCTAATGCTTTACATGCGGCCAGGTCATAGCCTTGTTCGGCGGCTGCACCGACAATTTTTTCGACGATTAAGGTGCCGGCCACGCCGCGTCGGCCAGTGCTGTGGTCTTTAGGCAGGGAAACATCATCATCGACCAATACACTTTCATTCGGCACGTCGAGCATTTCGGCGGCAATTTCAAAATTCATCACGTCGCCGGCGTAATTTTTAACAATAAATAATACCCCGCCTCCATTTTCGGTGGCTTCAGCCGCAGCCAGCATCTGATCCGGTGTAGGGGATGTGAAAATTTGCCCGGGACAGGCCGCATCAAGCATGCCTTGGCCGACAAATCCTGTATGTAACGGTTCGTGCCCGGAACCGCCGCCCGAAATAATGACAACTTTGCCCGCTTTTGTATCGCTGTTGCGGCGGATAAACGTGGGTTCTGTATGAAGTTGAATAATGTCGGTATGGGCTTTGGCGAAGCCGACAATACTCTCATCGAGCAGGGTTTCGGTGTCGTTGATGAATTTCTTCATGCGGATTCTCCTCAGGTTACAGGTTTTTAATGGTCAGCGTTATTTCACGAATATCTT
>CAYUAE010000084.1:3736-9053 GCA_964442675.1 uncultured Methylomarinum sp. | reverse complement strand
CCGTTCAGCCTCCCGCTGTTTTTGAACCCTCACCCTGCCACCCCTCCATTGGGAGAGGGAAAATAAGGAGGGGACTGAACGGTTACGAAACAAGCGTAATTACCCTTGTTTCGCATGAGGAACATCAAACCCCGACAATCTTCTCTGCCTGAACGACTACTTCGCTCGAGGCCAGCTCGAGGCCATTTTTATAGGCTTCGCTGGCCGCTTCCGGTTCGCCTTTTTGTAATAACAGATCACCTAATAATTGATAAGCGGCCACAGTAGGTTCAATGCTTAAACTCTTTTTCAGGTATTGCTCGGCTTTTTCCATTTGTCCGGATTTCAGGCAGAGTTTTCCCAACATGCGCAATAAAACGGCATCGCCCGGATGGACTGCCAGCCATTTTTCGGCGGTTTGCAATTGTTTTTCAGGGTCTTTGGAGTCGATATTGCCGTATAACACCAATAAGGTCGAATCCCAGTTTTTAACAATGGCATCAACCAGGTCACTTTCGATTCTATCACCTGCACCGGCTTCGATCATGGCGGCAAAATAAATGGCGTTGACGCCAGGTGCTAATTTGATATGCTCTGGCACATTCTCCCAACAGGCCTGAATGGCATCAGCGTCTTTTTGCTCGGCTTCCCGTCGCAATAAATTGCTATAGGTTTCCGTTTCCAGTAATTTGACTTCCGCTTCCATCAATATTTTATTTTTATGCAGAGATGGAATCAGCTTTGACAGGCCTTCCCAATCACCGACACGCCGGTAGGCCTGATGCATCATTTTCAACACGCTGGCGTGATCAGGATCGATGGAATGCAGTTTACTCAGTGTTTGCAAAGCCTGGTCAAATTGTTCATCTGATAAATAAAGCTCGGCCTGGGTCAATCCCACGGCGATGTCACTGCCGCCGGCTTTTTCAGCCGCCTTTTTTAGATATTCGTCACGTTTTTCTACCGCACCACGCGATTGTGCCGCTTTTGCTGCCGTTAAATAATGTAACAAGGGCGCACCACTGTTGGCAGCGTGTTTGATCAGTGTTTTTTCGGCACGCTCCCAGTTGCCTTCGGCCGAATCGACCAAACCTGCAACCAGCGCATCTTGAGAGCGATCAAATTTAATCTTTTTGCTTTTTTCTTTTATTTTCCCCGGCAAGCGCATCAAGGCGCCCAGGAAACGAAAAAATACATAAAAAACAAAGAATGCAATCACCAGTGCCACGGCAAAAAATACCAGTGAGGTTTCCATCGACCAATGCCCAAAACCGATCAGGACATAGCCTGGATTATCATATTGGGATAACCAGCCGTGAATGGCAAAGGCAACAGCAATGGCAATCAATAAGGGCAATAAAAAGCTCAATAATTTTTTCATGATATCAGTTCGTCGGGTTCTGCAGGCCTGAATCCGGAGTGCTCACAGGCTGTGGCGCAACGGTATTGACTGAATTGGCTTTACTCAGCCCCTTATCTTTTTCCAATCGGAGCTTGCTGATATCTTTAAGCATTTTCAATGACAGACTGATATCCGGAAATTGTCCTTGCAGGGACACTTTCGCCAATACATCAAGCTCTTGCTGGAAGGCTTTGCCGTTACGATCCAGGGCAAAATTATCTTTCAGCCACTTTTTGGCATCCTGAATGGCGGCTTGATACAACGCATCATTTTGTTGCACCAATGCAATTTTGATCATTTCCAGTTTTACACTCAGCTGTTCCCGAATAAATTGCGCCTGTTCAGGGGTCAGAATTTCGCCAACCGGTTTATCACTGTGCCTGACAACGACATAATCGCCTAATTGCCCTAATACGCTGGATAACGCACTATGCTCGTCACTGGCTTTCTCGTGCTGATGAATCGGCGCCGATTTCGACAGTTTTTTACCGACATAGGGCAGCAATACCGATAATTGGGGAATTTTATCATTCAAGGTTTGTACTCTGGCGTAAAGGCCAACGATATCGGGTACTTGTACCGAACGTAACGCGGCCAGCTCTTTAGCGATTTCTGAACGCACCTTAAAAACAGCGGCATCGCCACTCTCCCGCAAACGCTGATCAGCCGCTTCCAAGGCTTGGCGTGTGGTATTGACATCGCCCACCAAATGCAGCCTTTCATTGGCGACACTGAGTAAATATTCAGCATCGGCAATCAGCCAGTCTCCGCGCGTTTTACCTAATTGCCGCTCTATACGCGCAATTGATTGCATCAGTTCTTTTTTAGCCGTTGCCAATTTTTCATCGTGTAAACTGGAAAAATCAGCCAGCGCTTTATTGAAATGATTTTCTTTGCCCGTTATGTCAGCATCAAGTGTCGCCAGTTGTGATTGCATCGCCGCTATCTGCGATTGAAATGCATTGATCTGACGACTCATTTCAATCAGTTTTTGGTTGTCTTGCGTGCTCAGGGTATCCTGATGTTCACGCAATTGTTGCAGTAAATAAAAACCTGCCCCGGCCAGGACAATCACACCAACGGTGATAAGAATGCCGAACCAGAGGCCGGCCTTTGATTTTTTTTCAACAACCTTGACGGTTTCTTTTTCTGTCTGATTTTGTTGCTGCTCTTCGATAACTTCAGCCACTTTTTTCCCCGTTGTTTAACATCTTCAATGTATCGACAATCGCCTGTTCCGATACGTCCTGGCTCACCAGAACCCGTCTGAACCCCAGCTCTGCCGCTATTTCAGCAATTCTGGCGCTGATAACGACTACTGGAATAGAGCGTAACGCATCATCAGGGTTCAACATTGTGCATAAGTTTTGTACCGCTTCACCACTCGTCAACACAATGGCCGATAATCCATTGTGCGCCAATAAAGTCTTGACTTTTCGATGACAGCTTTCAGGCTTTATTCTGCGATACACTTCCATATAATCTGTCTCGGCGCCCCGCTGCTTCAGCGTCTGCGCCAGTTTTTCGCGACCGCCCTCGCCCCGCACAATCATAATCTTTTGCCCGTTCAAATCCTGCCATTCCGGCATTTGCAACAGGGCTTCACTGTTATAACCGTTTAGCGGCATTAAATCCACCGCAATACCGTGCTGCGTTAAGGCTGTCGCAGTCGCCTTGCCGATTGCCGCCACGCCAATGGCTTCGGGCAGCTCAATTTTTCCACCGAGCATGTCCGCCATATAATTTACTGCATTGGCGCTAATAAATACAATCCATTGATAGCGGCTCAATTGCCGCCATTTTTGCCTGGCCTGATCGAGCCTTGTGGTTGGCGCTATCGCCAAAACCGGAAAAGACACCGCCTCACCGCCTGCGTGTTCGATCGCCTGTATCAACGCAGCGGATTGATGTTCAGGGCGTGTCACCAGAACTTTTTGCCCCGCTAAAACCGGTTTCATTCAATCCTGATAAAGGGCAGTTAAAATTTCATCAGCGCCTTGTTGTAACAAGTCTTCCGCCACGGCCTGACCAATTTTTTCGGCATCGTTCAAACTGCCGGACTGCTCAGCGCGATAAATAACCGAACCATCAGGCTGTCCGACCAGGCCTCGCAAATATAACTGGCCCTCGATAATTTCGGCGAAACCGGCTATCGGCACCTGACAGCCGCCATTTAAACGGGCATTCATGGCGCGTTCTGCGGTGACACGAACATGGGTCTGTTCATCATGCAGCGCGTTAAGATAATGATGGATAGTCGCGTCATCGGATCGGCACTCGATACCTATCGCGCCCTGCCCAATCGCAGGCAAACTGTCGCTCGGATCGATGCGTTGAGTAATTCTGTCAGCCATCCCCAGACGTTTCAAACCGGCCGATGCCAGAATAATGGCGTCATAATCACCGTTGTCGAGTTTGGCCAGGCGGGTATTGACATTACCGCGCAGGTTTAAAATTTCGGCATGCGGAAAACGCGCTTTTATCTGGCATTGTCGCCGTAAACTACAGGTTCCAATGCGTGCATTTTCCGGCAAATCTGCAATATGTTGGTACTGATTGGAAACAAAGGCATCGGTTGGGTCTTCGCGCTGTAAAATAACCGCTAAATGCAGTCCTTCTGGAAATTCAACCGGAACATCTTTCATCGAATGCACGGCAATATCGGCCGTCCCCTCCAACATGCCTTGCTCCAGTTCTTTAACGAACAGTCCTTTACCCCCAACTTTAGCCAACGGCGAGTCCAAAAGCTTGTCCCCCCGGGTCACCATTGTCACCAATTCGGTTTTCAGTTCTGGAAAAGCCTGCTCCAGACGCTGAGCGACATATTCAGCCTGCCATAGCGCCAATGGACTTTTGCGCGTTGCAATACGAACAATGTGTTGTGTCACGTCAATCTCAAATAAAAATCAAACCCTTATTTTACCCTATCTGACACAAAACGCATCGATCATATAAATTGCAGACATAAAAAAAGGGCTATTGCCAGGCAATAACCCTTTTATCAAACATTTAAAATGTTTAGAAATTCAAGTACAACGTTTTTAAACCTTTGAAGCTTTCAACCGCTTTAGCGATTTGTTCTTTAGCTTTTTCCATATTACCTTTTTTATAGGCTGAACGGGATTTTCTCAGGTAACCGTTAGCTCTTTCTTTTTCGCGGTTAACGGTTGCACTTTCAATACGATTCAAATTTTGTTTTGCTTTTTTATACAGCGCCAGCGTTTCTTTCTTGTCGGCCGCACCGTTTTCCAGTGCTTGCTGAACAGTTTCTACAGATTCAATCGCATCATCAAAGGTGGCAAGCAATTGCTCTTCTGTTTGATTTTCAATTTTACCGGCAGGTTTGGCCATAATGGATGGCGCCGCGGTAAAAATAGAAGCTGTTAACAAAATAAAAGTGAGTTTTTTCAGTAAAGACATTAATAATTCCTTGGGTGTAATTTTAAATCATGTGTTCATAACAACACACATGGACTATACCATAGTTCCCCAAAAAATCCTTTAAAAAAAATAACTTACATTTCAAGTGGTATTTGCCCATCGCAGGTTCCCCCTCCTCCAGAAATTATGTTTTCATCCGCAAAACAATTTTTCCAATATGCTGACTCTGCAACATTATTTGATGCGCCAATTCAGCCTGCTCCAACGGTAAGACTTTATAAATCACAGGCTTAACTGTCGCGTTCTCAAGCAATGGCCAAACCTTATCGTGTAATTTCCGGGCAATTTCCGCTTTGAATTCATCACTGCGAGCCCTTAATGTTGAGCCGGTAATCAACAGCCGTTTACACATAACCGTCCATAAATTAATTTCACTTTTTGCGCCTTGCTGGATGGCAATCTGCAACAAACGCCCTTCTTCGGCCAGAATTTTCAAATTTTTAGGGAAATACGGCCCTGCAATCATATCCAGTACCATATTGACACCTTTTTTAT
>CAYUAE010000084.1:0-3636 GCA_964442675.1 uncultured Methylomarinum sp. | reverse complement strand
GTGAAAAACGTTTCCGGCAGCGCGGCCGCCTCAATCAGACTCAAGCCTTCAGGCACCGGCAAACATAGCGCCGCACTGGCAACACAATATTCGGCGTAACCCCCACCTGTCACCAATGCACAAACCGTATCACCCGGTTGCCACTGATTGACCTGGTTGCCGACGGCGACAATCACACCGGCCACTTCCAGCCCTGGAATATCCGAAGCGCCGGGTGGCGGCGGATAAACGCCCTGCCGCTGCATAATATCGGGTCTATTGACACCTGCCGCATACACTTCGATTAACACTTGATGCGGTTCAGGCTCAGGCTTTGGCCTTTGCGTCAACTGTAATTGCCCACCATCATCTGTTGTTTTAATTTCAATGGCTTGCATCACTGTTTAAAAAACTGTTTAAAACGGCGTATTATACGCGCTTTACGTTCTCATAAAAAAATGGAAAAACTATGATACAAGCAGGTATTGTTGGGGGAACCGGCTACACCGGCGTTGAATTATTACGGCTTCTGATTCCACATCCCGATGTTGAGGTCACTGTCGTGACCAGTCGCGCCGATGCCGGCAAACGTGTGGATACGGTTTACCCCAGCCTCAGAGGCTATTGCGATCTCTGTTTCAGCGCGCCAGATGTCGATATGCTGGCTGAATGTGATGTGGTGTTTTTTGCCACGCCCAATGGAACTGCCATGACCATGGCCGAGGCATTACTTGCACGTGGCGTTAAAGTGATCGATTTATCGGCCGATTTTCGATTGAAAGATGTTGACGAATGGCGTCAATGGTACGGTATGGAACATGCCTGCCCGGACCTGGTCGCCGAGGCGGTTTATGGCTTGCCGGAAGTCAACCGGGAGGCTATCAAAACGGCGCGGCTGATCGCCTGCCCAGGCTGCTACCCCACCGCCGTACAACTAGGCTTTCTGCCCCTGCTGAAACATCAGCTGATCAATCAAAGCAGCTTGATTGCCGATGTTAAATCCGGCGTCAGTGGTGCAGGCCGCAAAGCCCAGTTGTCATCGCTGATGAGTGAAAGCGGCGAAAGCTTCAAGTCCTATGCGGTCACAGGCCACCGCCATTTACCGGAAATTCGTCAGGGCCTACAAGCACAAAGCCAAAAGGCCGTCCAATTAACCTTTGTGCCGCATTTAACACCGATGATTCGGGGTATTCACGCCACCCTGTACGGAACATTGCTTGATACCGGGGAAAATCTGCAACAGATCTTCGAAGAGGCTTACCAAAATGAAATATTTGTCGATGTGCTGCCTGAAGGCAGCATGGCTGACACCCGCAATGTGCGTGGCACTAACCGCTGTCAGATTGCCATTCACCGCCCGCAGAACGCGAACACCGTCGTCGTTTTATCGGTGATTGACAATCTGGTCAAAGGTGCAGCCGGACAAGCGATACAAAATATGAATCTGATGTTCAACCGGGATGAAACAAGCGGTTTAACACAACTTGCCTTATATCCTTAAACTCTAATGACACAATACGATGACACTGGAACAATTTTTAACGCAATTAAAACAACAGCCTGAGACCATTCAATTCAGTCAGACCATGGCCGTTATCGAACAACACTATGATTACCAGCCAACCGAATTTCGCAATGGTGACGATGACGATGCGCTGATCAATGCGGCGGGAACGAATGAAGGCTCCTGTAAAATCTTCGCGTTTGCCAAGCGACATAACTTATCGCCCGAACTGACCCTGCATCTGTTTGGCGACTATTACCGCGAACATGTTCTGCAACATCCAGACGCCGACGATCATCAAAACATTCGCCGCTTTATGCAATCAGGCTGGGATGGCATTCGCTTTAGCGCTGATCCACTCTCGGAAAAAACCTGACCTTATCAGGCGTGAAAATTGATTATCTGCTTGTAGGCCAGGGACTGGCCGGCAGTCTGTTGGCCTGGCGACTGATACAACAGGGGCAAAACATTAGAATTATCGACGATGGCCGTCAAAATGCATCGCAGGTTGCCGCCGGCTTGATCAACCCTGTCACCGGCATGCGCCTGGTCAAAGCCCCCGACACCGAAAAGCAACTGCGCCTGGCCCGCTGTTTTTACCGTCACCTGGAAGGTTTTTTCGCCCAGTCTTTTTTCATCGAAAAAACCATGCTACGCCTGTTATCTGACCAAAGAGAGCAAAAAATTGCCCACAAACGCTGTCATAATCCCCAATACCGACGCTTTTTATCCACCATTCTGCCGCATTATCCCGGCATCCATAGCCCGTTTGGACTCTTGCAGCAGCGACAAACCGCCTATTTAACCACCGTACCGTTATTGGCCAGCTTAAGACAGTGGTTCAAACAGCACGATATTCTGATAAACGACCGCTTCAATCCGGCTGATTTAAAGCTGTCTACGCCCTTAAAATGGCGTGATCTGACGGTTGAACGCCTGATTTTTTGCCAGGGCCACGAAAACCTGGAAAACCCCTGGTTTGATTATTTGCCGTTAAAACCCGTCAAAGGTGAAATTCTGACCGCTTTCAGCCCGTCTCCTTTAATCGACAGGCTGCTCAATTATGGCCATTGGTTTGTGCCGCTGGACACGCACTATTTTAAAACCGGTGCCAGCTTTGACCGCGAAACATGCGACACCCACCCCACAGCAATCGTCAGACACCAGCTTCTTGCCCATTTAAAACGTGTTTACCCTACAGCAGCCGCCCAAGCTGAAATCTGTCAGCAGCAGGCTGGAATACGGCCCACCACAGCCGACCGAAAACCCTTTATAGGCCATCACCCTGTGCATAAAAACCTTTATATTTTCAACGGCTTTGGCGCTAAGGGCAGCTTACAGATTCCCTATTACAGTCAGTGTTTCATCCGCCATTTGTTACACAACACTCCCTTACCCGCAGACTGCGATATTCGACGCTATGCCTAAACCCCTACCCTTGACGCAACACGCGCATCAAATCATTCGCGCTCATTTAACGCCAGAAGATTACGCCATCGACGCCACCTGTGGCAATGGCCACGACACCATTTTTCTCGCCCGACACGCAGCTCATGTGTTTGCTTTCGACATCCAGAAACAGGCGATAGAGAATACGCGAAAACGTGTACACGATGAAGGATTCGCGAACAAAGTCACGCTGTATCACAGCGGCCATCAATATCTTGTTGAAACAGTGCCATCACAATTTTATCAACGCATCAAGGTGGTCACCTTTAACCTGGGCTATCTTCCCGGCAGCGATAAACATATCATTACCCAGGCCGAATCGACCCTGAAAGCATTGGATGCCAGCCTGCAACTGCTTTCCTCAGACGGCCTGATTACGCTGTTGATTTACCCTGGCCACAGCGGTGGCGATACGGAATACCGCAGCATACAGCATTGGCTAAGCCAGTCTTCCGACCAGCTCAAAATCGACATCATTGAATCGGCCCGAATCCGCCCTGGCAGTCCGCTACTGTATGTGTTACAAAAAACCAGTTTTAACAACTCCCTGGACAGACCATGAAAGCCATTGCCTATCAAGCCGATCGTATTCTTCGCGATATTGAATTACCTAAACCTTCTCCTGATATACATGATGTGGTGGTGGAGGTAAAAGCCGTTGGGGTGAACCCGGTGGATAATAAAAGCGACCAGCGGATAACGCC
>CAYUAE010000083.1:0-9063 GCA_964442675.1 uncultured Methylomarinum sp. | reverse complement strand
GCCCACCCTTGAAATGTTACTTGAAATCAATAATGCGGCATTGATTTTTCAGGATGGGGTGTATCAGATTCAACCTAAATCAGATGCTTTGGGAAATAGTGCATTTAACGCCTATAACCGCTTCAATAAAAAATTACCGGCAGGCTACCAGGTACGCATTATTCCGGTGCGCAATGTGGCGGCTGAATCGCTGGCCGAAATCATCAAGCCTTTGTTACAAGATAAAACCATTTTGCATGTGGATGGTTACCGCAATATTATTTTAGCGGCCGGAACCGCAAACGAACTGGCACGAGTGATGGAAATGGTGCAGAGCTTCGATGTAGATACTCTGAAAGGGCGATCTTTTGGCCTGTTTCCATTGCACAGCGTCGATGCTGATAAAATGATTCAGGAGCTGGAACAGGTTTTCAATCACCAGGAAGGTGAGCGTTTCATTCAGTTTATTCCCATCGAACGCATGAACTCAGTCTTGGCGATCACGCCTAAGGCCGCTCTGTTACAGCAAATTAAACGCTGGGTTCTAAGGCTGGATCGCGCTAATGTCACTTCAGGCGGGGGAGTGAATGTTTATCGAGTACAGCATGCCGATGCGACCAAACTGGCGGAAACGCTGAATGATATTTTCAGTCAGGCAGGTAACAACCGTAAACAGGCGGCCAGTGTTGCATCTGGTCGTAAAATGGTTCAGATTACCAATAAGGTTGGCCAAAAAACTACGGCAACAGCAAGAAAGAAGGTTAATTTAAATAATATCGGTGAGGTTAAAATCATCCCCGATGAACCAAATAATGCGCTGATTGTTGTTGCCAGTGCGCAGGACTATGCGGTGGTGCAACGCATTATCAAAAAACTGGATGTGATGCCATTACAGGTTTTGATCGATGCGACGATTGTTGAAGTGACGCTCAGCGATAAATTAAAATATGGCATCAAATGGTTTTTACAACATCAAAACGGGGGAACACATGCGGCCAGCTCGGGAGGATTCAATTTAGCTCAAACAGCCTCCGATATCGCCGTAGGTGCGGCAACCGGTGGTTTTGGTTATGCCTTTGTCAGTAATTCCGGTGATATCCGCGCCGTGCTGGAAGCCAATGCCAGTGATAACAAAACCAATGTCATTTCAGCACCCTCGCTGATGGTGTTGAACAATCAGGAAGCCTCGATTCAGGTTGGTAAGCAAGTCCCTATTTTGTCGTCACAGTCTACCAATACCAATTCCACGACCAACACCGGCACCGTGGTCACCAATACGATTCAAATGCGCGATACCGGCATTACCTTAACCATCAAGCCGCGTGTAAACGCCAATGGTCTGGTAATTATGGACATTGACCAGAAAGCAGATGATGTGATTTCAACGACCACCGGCGGCATCAATTCGCCGTCATTTCAACAACGCCAGATCAAAAGCTCGGTGGCGGTGCAAAGTGGGCAAACCATCGTTTTGGGTGGTTTGATCAGTGAAAAAAATACGAATGATAAAAGCGGTGTTCCCTGGTTACATAAATTACCTTTGATAGGGCCTTTGTTTGGCACTACAAACAAGAATAAAGAACGTACCGAACTGGTTATACTGATAACCCCGCGCGTGGTCAGAGACAGGCAAAATGCGCGCTTGATTACTAACGAATTTCAGCGCAAGCTGACTGGAATTTATACTGAACCCGAAACGTCAGGAGGTGAAAATGGCTCAATCTAAAACCGAAAAACTGATTGCCGAGGCACGGCGTTATAAAGAGGAGCGAGAGCAAGGCTATCGTGAACGGGCATTGAAACTGTTTCCGTGGATTTGTGGTCGCTGTGCTCGCGAATTTAATCATAAAAACCTGTCGGAACTGACTGTACATCATAAAGACCATAATCATGACAATAACCCCCTGGACGGCAGTAACTGGGAGCTTTTGTGTTTATATTGCCATGATAACGAGCATCAGCGCTATGAACATCAAATTCGCTATGGCGGTAATGATTCTGCAAATAAATCGGATAATGAAGCAACCTTCAACCCCTTTGCTAATCTGAAGGATATGATGAAATAAGTGAATAGCCGGCAGAAATGCCCTTGGGCACTGCAGTCAACGCTCGAGGAAGATTATCATGACCAGGAATGGGGGGTGCCGTTGCATGATGACGCCCGCTTGTTTGAGTTTTTACTGCTGGAAGGGCTGCAGGCCGGTTTAAGCTGGCGCACTATTCTGCAAAAACGGGATGCCTACCGCTGTGCTCTCGATGGCTTTGATGCTGAAAAAATTGCGCATTATGATGAGAAAAAACAGGCCGAATTACTGCAAAATCCAGCATTGATCCGTAATCGACTGAAAACGCAGGCTATTATCCAAAACGCTCGGGCCTATCTTGATTTACTGGAGAAGGTGGATAGCTTCAATGATTATCTGTGGCAATTTACCGACGGTGAGGTGATTCAAAATCACTGGCAAGTCCCTGAACAAGTTCCATCTGAAACCGCTATTTCCCGTCAATTAAGTCATGATCTAAAACAACATGGATTCAAGTTTGTAGGGCCGGTTATTTGTTATGCCTTTATGCAGGCGACAGGGCGGGTCAATGATCATTTGCTCAGCTGTTTTCGACATTCTGCCGTGTCAACATAAATAAGACCGGAATGATTTTATTTTAGGCTATACTGAAACGATGCACTGAAAGCATTTTGCCAACGATATCTATGCCGTTTTCATGAAGCCCGATTATCAAATTTCTCTTGTCATTCTTTCTGTCTTGATTGCCATGTCCAGTTCGGGCGTTGCGCTTTATATGCTCGATAATTTATGGCAATTGAATACACGTCGGCGCTATATTCGCTGCGTTGCAGCCGGTATTGCCTTTGCGACCGGTGTCTGGTCGATGCATTTTATTGGCATGCTGGCCTGTAAAATGCCTATACCGATTGCTTACGATAAGGCGATTACCGGTTATTCCTATTTAATGGCGCTTGCCGGCGCTATTCCGGCCATGATTCTGATTGGCTGGCGGCGGTTGAATGCGATGACACGATTTGTGGTTGCCGGTATTTTGAGTATTGCCGTCGCCGGCATGCACTATACCGGCATGGCGTCGTTACGCATGTCGCCTGCAATCGAATATGACCGCTTTCTGTTCGGTTTGTCCTTGCTTATTGCATTCGTCGCGGCGTATTGTGGCTTGCTGATCATGGAAGCCTGGGAAAGGTCCAGAATTAAAAAAATCAGCTTTTTAGTACTCGGTGGCATGGTGTTGGGTTTTGCTGTCAGCGCTATGCACTATACCGCCATGGCGGCTGCACGTTTTTCCGAAGGCAGCATTTCATTGGCCGCCGTGGAAGGTGGTTTGAGTGGCGATATCCTGGTTTATGCCATTATCAGCGCGACATTAGTGATTTTGATGATGGCATTGTTTGTCGGCTTACAAAGCACTACGATTCAGATATGGAAGGTATTGTTGATCATTGTGCTGGCTGAATCCACCATCATGATGCTGTTGCCAGTGCTGTTAAGTGAGGATGCTACACCTGAAACGGAAGCCTTTTGGGATGTCATGCTGCTGACCTTGTTTGTATTGCCGATCGCCTGGCAAATAAACGAGATATCACGGGCGTTACAGATAAGTCATCGGCAAATAGAAAAAAACCTGCAAATTCAGCGGGTCAACAATGCGATTCTGAAATTGCCTGTGCATGATATGGATATGAATGAATGGTTTGAACAGGTTATGCAAGAGGTTTTTTCTTTGACCTGGTTGAAGCTGGAGCCAAAGGGAGTATTGTATTTAAAGGACAAAAACAAGGAGGTTTTGTGTTTAGCGGCCCATTATCATGCCGATGATGTCAAAGAATATTGTCAGGAAGTGGCTTTCGGTCAATGTTATTGCGGACAGGCGGTACAACAAAAAAACGCTGTTTACATTCCTTCGCTAGCGGCGTCATCCTTTGCTGAATTGGCCCGATGCTCTGAACAGGGCGTTTTTGCATTACCACTGGAAGCAGAAAATCAGATAATTGGCGTGCTGTGTCTATACTTATTACCCAACGCAAGGTTGGCAGAATTTGAACAAACAGCCTTACAGACCATTGTCACCACTGTTTCAGAACAGCTCGTATTAAAAACGGCTCTCGATGCCTTGAATCTGGCTGAAAAGGTGTTTGAATACAATCTGAATTGTTTGATGATCACCGATGTGCAACACAGAATTCTTAATGTCAACCCGATGTTTAGCAAAATAACGGGATATCAAATTGACGAAGTGTTGGGAAAAACGCCCGAGTTTCTTCAGCCAAAAGAACATAGCGTCGATTTTGCGGCCATTCAGAAACACCTTGAAGAGTACAGCCAATGGCAAGGTGAGGTATGGAACCGGCGTAAGAATGGTGAGGAATTTGTCGAATGGTTAAGCATTACGGCCGTTCGAGATCATCAACAGGCTATTCAATATTATGTATCCGCCTTTGCGGACATCACTGAGCGCAAACAAGCCGAGGAACGTATTCATGCTCTGGCATTTTATGATGAGCTGACCGGATTGCCGAATCGCGCATTATTTTATGACCGAATGAAACAAGCCTTAAAAAATGCCAACAGAAATCAGACCAAAACAGCTTTGTTATTCATTGACCTGGACCGGTTTAAAGAGGTCAATGATACCTTAGGACACCAAGCCGGCGATGAATTGCTTAAAACGGTGGCCAAACGTATTCGCAGGTGTTTAAGACAAACGGACACCTTAGCGCGCTTAGGTGGCGATGAGTTTGTCGTCATTTTGACGGAATTGAAAACAGATACCCTGTTGATGCCTGAGAATGTGTGTCAAAAAATAGCTAAAGATATCCTGTATCAATTATCGTTAGCGCATGATTTTGATGGGCACATGTTTTATGGGGGTGCCAGTATAGGGATTGTGCTTTATCCCGATCATGGCCAACAGTTTGGCGAATTGATTCAACGCGCCGATACGGCGATGTATCAGGCCAAAAATGCCGGTCGTAATCAATACTGTTTCTTTTCTAAAGAAATGAGCGAGCGGGTAAAAAAACGTGTTGCCATGATTCACGAATTAAAAATGGCGTTAAGTCAGGATCAATTCAGCCTGGTGTTTCAGCCGCAAATAACGGGAGAACAGGATATTACCAGTGCTGAAGCGCTGATACGCTGGCGTAATCCCAAACTGGGGCAAATTTCACCGTTTGAGTTTATCAGTCTGGCCGAGGAAATTGGCTTGATCTATGATATTGGGCTATGGGTTGCCGAGCAGGTTTGCAAGCAAATCAAGCAATGGGATCAGGAAAAACAGGTAATTCTGAACTATGTGGCGTTGAATGTCTCCATTCATCAAATCATTAAAGAAGAGTTTGTCGATGATATTATCAGTGTTTGCAAAATGACGGGCGTGCCGACCCATCGTTTGGAACTGGAAATCACAGAAGGCGGACTGGCGCAGTATCCGCAGCATATTGAAGCGGCTCTGGCCCGTTTGCGGGAGGCCGGGTTCAGGCTGGCGATCGATGACTTCGGCACCGATTATTCTTCATTGAGCCGCTTAAAAGCCTTTAATGTCGATTTGTTAAAAATTGATCGTTCGTTTGTGATGGATATGACGCATGATTCCGATGATGCGGCGATTGTTAAAGCCATTGTTGATCTTGCCAGTGCTTTAGGGCTTGCAACCCTGGCTGAAGGGGTTGAAACGCTGGAGCAATACCAGATGCTCAATCAAATCGGTTGTCATGCCTGTCAAGGCTATTATTTTGGTAAGCCGATGCCGGCCGATGTGTTCACTGCGTTTTATTGTAAACATGAAGCGAAAAAAACACAGGTGGACGTAGATTTTTCCATCTAATTGATAAACAGACCGTTCAGGCGCAATTAAGCCAGGCTTGTTTATATTGCATATTCTTCACATTATCGCTTTATATACTCCGGTAATCAAAACCGATTCATTATAAAATAGCGCACTGCTCTTGAGCCTTACACGACGTTTTACCTTAATGGCTAAAAAAACAAAACCCAGAAAGCAAGCCTCACGAAAAAAAACACCCACGAAAAGAACCGTTAAATTGACATGGTGGAAAAAAACACTGTTATTGACCACGGCTATATTTGTTTTTGTTTTTTTTAGTTATGTCGGCTATTTGGACTATACCGTCAGGCATCAGTTTGCCGGTAAACGCTGGGCATTGCCGGCCTATGTTTATGCCAATCCTGTCGAATTTTTCACAGGTTTTCCATTAAAGCACCAGCAATTTGAAGACTTGCTGTCTCGGCTGAACTATCGTCGCGATTATCATTTATCGGCGCCTGGCAGTTATTACCGCAAAGGCAGCAGCTTTTATCTGAAAACCCGCCGCTTTCAGTTCTGGGATGTACTGGAAGACAGTAAAAAGATCAAAGTCACTTTTCAAGCGGACAGGGTTAAAAATATTATCGACCTTAAAACGCGTGGAACGCTGGCGATTGTGCGCCTGGATCCGGTACAGATCGGCAGCTTTTATCCAACCCGAAAAGAAGACCGTATTCTGATCAAACTGGAAAACACGCCTGATTATTTGATTCAAGGTCTGTTGTCCACCGAAGACCGTAATTTTTATCAACACTATGGCGTGTCGCTCAAGTCGATTGCACGTGCGATGTGGGCCAATATCCAGGCGGGGGCTTTTGTCCAGGGCGGCAGCACGATAACCCAGCAATTGGTGAAAAACTTTTATCTGACCCCGGAAAGAAGTTTATGGCGAAAGCTCAATGAAGCCCTGATGGCATTGATTCTTGAATACCGGTTTGAAAAAGACGATATCCTCGAAGCCTATTTAAACGAAATTTACTTAGGACAGGACGGCGCCAGTTCAGTGCATGGCTTTGGCCTGGCCAGTGAATTTTATTTTGGACGGCCGTTACAAACCTTGTCATTGGATCAGATTGCAACCCTGGTAGCGCTGGTTAGAGGCCCATCTTATTACGATCCACGCCGTTATCCCGAACGCGCGATCAAACGTCGTAATCTGGTGTTGAGTGAAATGCATCGACAGGGCTATATCACCAAAAAACAAATGTTAGCCGCACAGTCAAAAAAACTGAATGTGGTTTCCAGGGTTCATCGACCCTCTAATCGCTATCCGGCATTTATCGATCTGGTCAAACGACAGCTTCGACAGGAATATAAGGAAAGCGATTTGACCTCTGAAGGTTTGAGAATTTTTACCACGCTGGATGTGCAAACGCAGGATATTTTGCAAAAAACAGTCAGCACTAAATTAAAGCAGCTTGAAAAACGCCCCCGGGTTAAAAAACTGGAATCTGCGGCTATCGTCACGCGGCGGGAAAATGGCGAAATCGTGGCTCTGGTGGGTAGCCGTCATGCCTCGGCTGCAGGATTCAATCGTGCGCTTGATGCGTTGCGGCCGATTGGCTCACTGATGAAGCCGGCAATTTATCTGACGGCGCTGGAATATCCAGAGCGCTATACCGTCATTACACCTGTCAGCGATACGGCGATTACCGTGAAGGGTCCAAAAGGTAAAAACTGGACGCCTAAAAATTATGACAATATTGAACATGGTGACGTCCCATTGCATACGGCGCTCAGCCATTCCTATAATCTGGCCACCGTTCATGTCGGTATGGATATCGGCATTGCCAGGATTGCCAAAACCCTGCGTCATTTGGGCGTTAAACGTGAGGTTAAACTGTATCCCTCATTATTACTGGGGGCAACGCCATTGACGCCACTGGAAGTGACGCAAATGTATCAGACTTTTGCGGGTGATGGCTTTGCAACGCCATTGCGTTCGATTCGGGCGGTCATTTCACAAGATGGCGAACGCTTGCAGAGCTATCCGTTCAGCATTCGGCAAACGGTGGATCCTGCGGCCATGTATCTGACCAATACGATTTTGCAGGAGGTCGTCAGAGAAGGGACAGCACGCTCTGCTTATTTATATTTGCCTGAAACACTGGGTCTGGCGGGGAAAACAGGTACCACCAATGGCTTGCGTGACAGCTGGTTTGCAGGTTTTAGTGGTGATTACCTTTCTGTCGTCTGGGTTGGTCGTGACGATAATAAGCCATCCGGCCTGACGGGGGCTAGTGGTGCACTGCAAATCTGGATTCGGCTGATGCGACAAATCACCTCACAGCCGGTCAATTTAATCCCCCCGGATAATGTGGTCTGGGTATGGATTGATCCGGAAACGGGGTTGCTGGCCGATGAAAGCTGTGAAGGTGCGCAAAAATTTCCTTTTATCAAAGGCTCAGAGCCCACAGAAAACGCTGATTGTATTGGAACCGATCTGGATCGGGCCAAACATTGGCTGAATGACTTTTTACAGGATACCTTTCAATGAAAATGATGATTAAATTAATGGTGTTGTTTTTTTTAAGTCTCTCGGTAAGTTATGCCGAACAAACACCTGTTCAACAGCTTAAAGCATTCCTGCACAATACCCGCACCTTACAGGCTGATTTCAAGCAGGTGAGTATGGACGAGCATGGCAATCCGGCGCAGATCAGTTCTGGCGTGTTTTATCTACAACGCCCGGGCAAGTTTCGCTGGAATTACACTCAGCCTTTTGTTCAGGAAATTGTCGCTAACGGTGATAAGGTCTGGTTTTATGATGCTGATCTTGAGCAGGTGACAATAAAGTCATTGGATGAATCCTTAGGCTCGACACCTGCTTTATTGCTCAGCGGCAAGGTCAATCTGGAGCAGAATTTTATACTGCAACAGCAGGGTGTGGATGAAGACTTGAGCTGGATCCGGTTAACGCCAAAATCAGAACAAAGTAATTACAAAAGAATTCTGATTGGCATGCACAAAGATCAGCTTGCAGGCATGGAACTCAGTGACAACTTTGGCCAATTAACCCGTATTTATTTTTCAAATATTAAAATCAATCAAAAATTACCTGAAGGGGTCTTTGATTTTGTGGTTCCAGAAGGCGCCGATGTGTTTGGACAGTAACAAGCTGCTACAGCAATTCCCGCTCGTCTCGAAAGCCTTGGTGTATCAAGGGGTGAAAAAACATGCTTCGCGAACTTTTTTGCAAAAATCGCGCTATAACGGGTTTGCGTTAAATTC
>CAYUAE010000082.1:0-9158 GCA_964442675.1 uncultured Methylomarinum sp. | reverse complement strand
CTTGAAAAAAAACGCATCAACACCTGAGATCAAACTCCTTCTTTTTATCAATCATTAAGACTCAATAAAATAAAAAAATTGACAAACCCATAAAATAATAATCGAATTGTAGACAAACAGGGAGCTTTAGAAAGGACAAAAGGCTACAGCCAGGATAATAAACCCCATCCATGGGTGGTTGACATGCTTATCAATCCCTTTTCGATCAGAGACTGATCTCCAAAAATGAAATAAATATCACCAAAATGCACAGAAAAACAATGTGTTTTTAATTGATGAGGCCTTCTTTCAATGCGATATGAACAAATGATGCCGTTGTCGATACACCAAGGTATTTCTTTATTTTTGCCTTGTAGTTTGCAACAGTTTTTCTGGAGATGTGCATTTCATTACTGATATCTTCAATAGATTCACCGCGGGCGATACTCAGAAAAATATCAAACTCGCGGGGACTGAGTCCGACAAAATGATGATCCGGGTCATTTTTATTTTCTATAGCAGATAAAGCCATAGACTCAGCCAAACCAGGTTCAATAAATATTTTTTTATTGGCTACACTGTCCAAGGCTTTCAGAAAAACTTCACCACTGCTCGCTTTTGTCACAAAACCGGTTGCCCCTGCATCAAAACACCTCTTAAGCAACCCCGTATGTCCATACATGGTTGCAATTAAAATTTGAATATTTCTATTTATTTTTTTTATTCTTTGAATAGAATGCGTCACACCTTGTCCGGGCATAGACACATCCAGAATTACAATATCAGGTATTATTTCTCTGCAACGAACAGAAAGATCATTACAATTTTTAACTTCACCTACAATGTCAAATTTTTCGGTTCTGGATAATAACCGTCGGTAGCCTGACAGGACAACTTCATGATCGTCTGCAATAATTACTCTATACATAGCAATTCATCAGTATCTTTTAAAACAGGTAATTGTACTTTAACCCGAACCCCACCAAGCGGTGAAGTTACAATATCCAACTGCCCCTGTAACATGGCCACTCTCTCTTTCATGTAGATCAACCCCAAGCCCACATCAGTATCTTTCTCAGACAAACCCACACCATTATCATCGATCACCAACACCAGAGACCTGTATTTTTTATCTCCACATAAATCCTCTTTAACTGTACATTGCACATTCACCTGCGTGGCCTTTGCATGTTTGGTGATATTGGTCAGCGATTCTTGTAAAACGTGATAAACCGTCACTTTAAACGCATTATCCATATCATCCTGGACAGCGCCGACATCAATGTTGAGACTTCCCCTGATATCTCTATTTCTGAGCGACCATTCTTCAAACACTCCCTCAAGCATCTCTTGAAGCGTCAAGGCACGCGAAACGGTGAAAGGATCCAGGTTTGCACAAATTTGTTTGAGCAAGATCAACAACCGGGTTGCTTGATAAGCAATATCTTTGATCGTCTCGACTTCTTCTTGGTCTCTGTCTTGTCCCTCCCCCTTCATCAAAAGATAATCCGCATTCAACTTAATACCCGTTCCAATCTGGCCGATTTCATCATGCAGATTTCTTGAAAGTTTCCGCCGCTCTTCATCCAGAATATGCACAATCTGCCAGGTTAATTCTTTGTTTTGCTTTATTAAAGAACGGTTTTTCTCTGCCGCATTTTTTAACGCGGTAATATCCTGCGCTGTTTTCAACGCCACCAGCTTATTGTCAAACCATTCAAACGCCTGATCTGTGCACTGATACCAGTTACCGGTCACATCACACTTAAAGGTTGAATGAAAAATGCCAGATGGCACTTTATTCTCATCGACAAGAAGCGGATTAGAACAATCTTCACAAGGGCCATGCTGATTTTTTCGTAATTTTTTCCAACAAATGCTGCCAATACAATCACCATACACTTCGGCAAACTTTTTATTGACAAAAATTATTTTACAATCCTCCATACCCATCACAAAGGCGGGTTCATTAAATGTATTGACGACTTTCTGTAAAAAGTCAGTTGTCACGCGTTCATCTTTTTTTTCTTTCATCTTCATATAAGACATAACCTACTTCTCACCTATAACGCCTTATCTATAATAGGGTATAAACCATTCACTATGATGAAATTGATTTAAAATAAAAATCTTAATGATATATCCCGGTGATATTCAGGATATATCCCAGACATCTGGTTAGATCGCCTGCTAGACTCATTAACCATAGAAAACCACTTCGTCTTTCATCTCTCATGAAAAAAACAGCACCGGACTATTTTGATGCATTAAAAAGCCTGTCTGACCAGCCTGAACTGTTTGAACAGGAACGCCAGAAATTGATTGATAGCTTTTTGGCATCTATTAAAGATCCAAAAACATTACAAGAACTAAAATATTTGCAGTCTGAAATTGACGCGCGGGGAAACAAGCAGGCTGATATGAAATTAATGGCTCAAAAAATAAGACAACTAACAAAGAAACAAGTTCATTTAGTCACTTTCCTGGAAACTATTTTCAGTCCAAAAAATCAATAAACATGTATTTATGTTGCCTTTAAACAATGCTTCTATCTATGCTGACTTTTTTAATCATTCAGCTTTGGGAATGATACGAACCGACCGGAATATGAAAATTATTCTGGTCAACCCGGCCTTTACTCAAATAACAGGATTTTCAAGCCAGGAAGTTATTGGACAAACACCTGCCATTTTAAGTTCAGGCTTACAGGATCCCGAGTTTTATCAAACAATGCAACAAAGCCTTAAAACTAAGGGCTATTGGTGTGGGGAAATCTGGAATAGACGTAAAAATGGCGAGATCTATCCCGAAATTCTCTCCATCAGTACGATTAAAAACGATGATATTATCGGTTATATCGGAATATTTACCGATATTTCTCATTTAAAAAATCGCTCCGACGAGACGCGTTATCTGGCTCACCACGACCCGCTTACCGGATTAGCCAATCGCCTTTTGTTCAATACACGACTCGAAAAAACGCTCAACAAAGAACAAGCTAATAATTCAGCTGTTCTATTTATCGATCTGGATCACTTCAAGCCCATTAATGACTCCCTTGGCCATACGGCAGGAGATACAATACTGATCGAAGTCGCACGGCGCCTGACCAAAACAGTTAGAGAAACGGATACCATTTGCCGATGGGGAGGGGATGAATTCGTCGTGATCCTGAACAATGTTTCTTCCAAACAGAATATTGCCTTGATAGCTAAAAATATTATTAAAAATATTGCCGAACACCCTTTTGTTGTTCAGCATCAATCTCTTTATATCAGTTGCAGTATCGGTATAGCCCAGTGTCCACATGATGGGAGGCTCTCTGAAAACGTCATTCAGCATGCAGATACCGCAATGTATCAAGCCAAGGATGCAGGCGGTGGAACATTCTGCTTTTATAAAGAGGAAATGACCACGATAGTGCAAGACCAATTGCTACTGGTCAACAATCTCAGGATTGCTTTACAGAATAATCAATTCAAACTGTATTATCAGCCTCAGTTTCATATTCCATCAGGGAAAATAGTCGGAGTAGAAGCACTTATTCGTTGGCATCATCCTCAAAAAGGGCTGATACCGCCCGACCAGTTTATCCCTTTGGCCGAAGAAAGCGGTTTGATTGTTCCTATTGGAACATGGGTCATCAACGAAGCCTGCCAACAGGCTAAAAAATGGCAATTAAATAATACACCCATCATAGTTGCCATTAATATCTCTGCACAACAACTGTTTGACAAACATTTTATTGGTACGATCAAAACGGCGCTATCAAACCATCAATTATCTCCACAACTGATAGAAATTGAGCTTACAGAAACATTGCTCTTGAAAGATATCAATCATGCCTGCAAGGTGCTTCAACAACTGTCCTCATTAGGTATTAAACTGGTGCTCGATGATTTCGGCACCGGCTTTTCATCGTTAAGTTATCTGACTCGTCTTCCAGTGACCAAATTAAAGATTGATCGCAGTTTTTTAAATCAGTTTCCTAATAAACGGGATGACAGGCGTTTAATCAAAAGCATCATTGCCATGGGACATGCGCTAAATCTACAAATTGTCTCTGAAGGTGTCGAAACCAATGAACAACTGAAACACTTAGCTAAAGCCGATTGTGATATTGCCCAAGGATATTTACTCGGAAAGCCGGTTCCACCTGCGGACCTGGAAAATTCAGCACTGATACCTACGGCCTGTCCTCATATTGAAGATTTAACAACCACCAAGATTTCCACATAACAAGATCTGAAACCACACAAATCCTGCATGTACTCCGTTCTGGATATTCTTCTTGAAGCGTTCCTTACAGCTTAGCTATTATATTTTTTATAACAGGAACATCCTAAATACAGTTCTTGTCAAAGTCAGATTTTAGAGAAATACCTAACATTATGCATAAATATAAAAACTCAATTTTCCTTTTATTGGTTATCAATTTGCTTGTTAGCATTGGTTCGGCCAGTATCATTTTAAACAGCCTGACAATAGATCATCCCGCATTGAATGTACATCAACAGAACCTGCAAGGTCCTCTGTTTTATGGCTTGCTTGTGCTATTCATTCAAGTTCTGTTTTTCTATGCAACCCTGTTTTTTTTATGGCACAAATTACAATCTTTGACAAAAAACACAACACATGAACAAAACGATGCGGAAAACCAAAACACGGAGGCTATGCGGCATTTGATCAATGACCTGACTATTAACCAGGACATCAATCACTTATTACAAGAACACCTCACGAGCATTTCGCAAACCACAGAAGAAGCTGCAATCGCTATTCTGAACAATATCGATGCTGTTGATCAGAAAGTTGAAATGCTGAAAACAGAACTGAAACATCAACTGGACACGTTTTTAACCCTGCAGACAGAGGCAAATCACGAAATCAGTACAATACAAGATATGATAGACGAAATGGCGAGTTATATCGAATCACGTAAAGAGGAAATAGAAAGTCATAAAATTAAAATTGATCATGTTCTGGATAATGCGCGCGAACTTAGTCACTTGACTGAAGCCGTTAAAAAAATTTCTTCACAAACCAATTTATTGGCGTTAAACGCCTCTATCGAGGCCGCCCGAGCCGGAAAATATGGCCAGGGATTTGCGGTCGTGGCCCAGGAGGTGCGTACGTTGTCCATTCAATCGGATAAAGCGGTGGAAGATATTCAACATGGCATTGCGCTACTGGTCGATACGGTAGATTCACAATTGGGATCAATGATAGATCAGGTTAGCAATGATGCCGAAATAGAGAAGTTACGTCATTTTTCAAGCAAACTCGCTGCAATTTTTGAACTGGTTACGAATTATGATGTGTTAAACAAAAACATGCGGGACACCCTCGAATCCCATGTCGAGGCGGTATCGGCTGCCGTTTCTAATGCCTTGAGCAACATCCAGTTTCAGGACATCACCCGACAACGGCTGGAACATATTCAAACCACCTTGCAGCGTATCAATGCGCATTTTCAGTTGATCAAAGACAGCGTCAGTCATTTTGATCAATTGCTTAGCATCCCACTGCTGGATATAGCGGACTTGAAAAACAGCTATGTCATGGCCGATCAACGTCAAACGCATGATGCGGTAACCGGTGATAACTTGGCTAAAGACAGCCATGCGCCTTCTATTGAGTTGTTTTAATCTTGCTTATCAATAAATCCTGTAACGCCTGATCTGTTGCATGTTCAATATTTTGTCGTTTGCCGTCCCGGCAGTTCTGGATGATTGCACCTAACGCTTCGCGTGCCGCCTGGCTGCGTTGTTTTTCGGCTTCAATGGCCTGCAGAATATGCTGTTCCAGTTCCGCCAGCGCCTTGTCCATGCCTTTTTTCAGGCCGCGCTCGGCAGTTTTTTGTAAGGAAGGTTGCAGTTTTTTATGCAGAAAAAAGGGAATCAGCCAGCTTAATAGAATCAACAAAATACTGTGCGCCACAAAATCAACGCCCAGAAAAGGATCGCCGCGCTCGACACTTTCATAATAGCCGACAAAAACCTGATAACTGACAAAGCTCATGGCGGCTAGCGGTAACAGAAATTCGGACAGTTTCAGAAATTTTAGCGTCCATCGCTGTATCCGGTTTCCGGGGTTGATCAAGGCTTTGCGGCATTCCAGTTCGGTTGTTGCGGTAACCTGTTTCCCAGCTTCTTGCCCTAATTTCTTCAGGTTTTGTTTTAACGCGGCTGACGGAATCTGTAATTGGGCGGCTTTAAACAGCACATCATCTATGACATCATCAAAACGGCTTTGCGCCCACTGATCCCACACGTCAATCTCAGTTTTACCGCCGCCTTTTGCGGCATAGTTCTGGGCGGCTTGTTTTAACGGCCATTCGAATGCCTGCTTAAACATGTTTTCACGCTGTCGCCATTGTTGCCGGACAAATTTTTCCAGCTGCTGAAATTTTTCGGCAGCCAGCGTTTGGCCTAGCGCTTCAAGCCGTTGTTCGAGTTGTTCAAAGCGTATCGCCTTTCCGCGCTGATCCAGCGATTTGACGATATGTGCGTTGGATAATTTTTCAAGATAGGCAACCAGTTGGTCAAACTCATCAGCCGAGCCGGTATCGGCACAGCTAGTTTTAAAAATAACCGGTTTTTCAAAACCGGCTTGGTGTAGTTGCGTTTTAAAATCTTCATATTGAACACTGTCGCCTAAATCCCATTTATTCAAGACAAACAGCCAGGCATGGTTTGCGCCTTCTTGCAACAGTAAACGCCAGGCCCGAGCGTCACGATAACGCTCGGGGCTGACAACATAAATCAACACATCGATATGCGGCAGCCATTCCAGAACCAGTTGTCGATTAGCCGTTTCAACACTGTCGAAATCAGGCATATCGATCCATAAAATATTCTGATAATGCGAGTTTTGATGACTGCCGATATTAATCGATTCCAGCGGCAAGCCTTCAGGCAACCGGTCAAGGCTCAGGCTTTGATGGTGAAACAAGGTCACTTCGCGGGACGTCGGCCGCTCGACACCGGTACGCGCAATCGGCGCGCCGGCCAGGCGATTTAACAAGGTGCTTTTACCGACACCGGTGCCGCCCATAAAGGCGACAACCAACGGCCGTGTTTCGATGTCTTGAAACAGACTGTCCGGTGTTCTGTCTTCAATTTCAAGCAAGGCCTGAACCTGTTCTTCTTGAAGCAGGTGTTCGGCAAGCGCCTGTTGCGCCCAGTCTTTTGCCTGTTTAACACATTCAGAGTATGCGTAAGCCATTTCTTTTCTCATTTAACTGATCTTCAGCCTGCTTTAATTGCTGTGCTGAAATATTAAACCGTTTTTCGACCGGTAATTGCTGTGGAATGACATTCAAGGCATGTTGCAGCTGATCTTCAAATAACCGTTGTTTGACCGTTTGTAACTGATGCCGCTTGAGTTCAGCCTCTTGTTTAGACATAAAACTGCTCACCGCGCTTTCTGCCAGCAACGAGGTAATCGATAGCATCGCCGGCGTCAGCACCAGATCATGCAAGCCAATACCTCCGCCGTAAATAGCAGCTGCCAGCGCCGTAGCATCGGTTGTCGCCCGAGTGGTACGCAAGGTATTCAACAACATCGGATGTTGTTCCAGCTCACGGTACAAGCGCTTTGCTGTCTGCTCGACATCCTGCTGAAACTGCGCATGGTATTTTTCAGCTTCCTGGGCAAAGCGGCCTTGTAATTTATTCTTTTGTTGGCGCAGGACTGAGGCGGCATCTTGCCACCATTCTCTATTAAGCGTGTCGGTCTCGATTTTTTCTAAAATCTTCTCGCTCAATTGAATCAGGACATGCGTTGCCAGCTGCTCAAGCAGGGTGACTTCATGCGATACACCGTCTAACGTGTTCTTGCGGCCCAGGTTTATCAGCTGTCGTACCGGCCAGGTCACAATTCTGCGCGTTGTCCCCAATACGCGGGAGAGCCCTGGAATTTCAAGTAAATTCAATAATTCAACCAAGGCATCCTGGAAGGTATCGTAATAATGCGGATGATTGAGATAATCGCGTTGATATTCTTCCAAAGCCTGCGCAATACATTGATCCACCATATGACGCCATTGCTCAGCAGCATTGATTTCGGCATGCACTGGCTCTAACCATTCATCCCAGAACCGACTCAGCAATTGATGGCATTGCAAGGCGTGTTTGTTCCGGGCAACCTGTTGTTGACAATCAATCAGAGCTTGTGTTTTATCTGCAGGCCAGACAGGGCTGCCTTTGTGTTTATCAAAATGTAGCGGTATCAGTTCTGGAAAGATATCCTGGCGGCTTTGCAACCATTTTTCCTGCAATGAGGGAATAATGAAGGCTTCGCTGTCCGGCGTCAGTTTATTCAGACAGATAATGGTCGGTTGCGCAAATGCTTCAATCGTCTTCATCACGTCCCAGACGGATTGATCGGCATATTTTTCTTTGCTGACCACGAGAATAATAATATCCGCCAGCGCAATGGTACGAATAACGCCTTCCCTGTAATCTGCGGCATCAATCGAATCGAAATCGGGCGTATCCCATAGTACACAAGGAGGGAGTAATGTAGATGAGGCCTTATTTTCAGCCAGGGAATAGCAATCATAACGCTGCGTACTCAATTGCTCGGCCGATAATTGCTGAAAGCGGCCAAAATAATATTGCAGGCCCTTGCAATCGGCAATTGAGTATTGATTGCAGAAGCCTTGCGGATGCACGGTATAGCCGGCCAATGGACTCACGCCTGCCAGATCATGCCCTAACAAGGTATTGACGACAGAGCTTTTACCCGCCTGTGTCGGACCAATAACTGCAATCTGTAAAGGAAACGCAGCTTCCTGATCCAGCAACTCTCCCTTACGGATAAAGGCTTCGGCATAGATCAACTGCTCTATCCGCTGCTGGTATTCATGCCATAATGGATGCTTCACATCAACACGTGACAAAACGGCATGATAGCGCTGCTTTAAAGTTTGGATAAATTCCAACATAGAGGGGTTTAAGGTTCAATCACCTGACAAAAAGCTGACTTTCTATTATAACCTGCAAAAAGCCTTCTTGTTTTTGTCTTGTTTAGAAAAACAAGAGCTGTGCTGTATGCCATAAATTTATCGAAATGTTGGCACCTCTTGAAAAAAATAATAAACATCTCTCTGAACACGACAAAAATGAACCCGTGATATGCTGAAATGCTATGCGTGAAGATTATTTTATAATTCG
>CAYUAE010000081.1:0-9180 GCA_964442675.1 uncultured Methylomarinum sp. | reverse complement strand
ATCCTTGTCACATACACTTCTTCCGTAAGCAACTGATAGTAAATGGTATTTATTTCTTAAAGTACGCTGAGTAGATACGATTTTTTCCGTTATCCGGTCAAGGGTTGGCCGGATAAATCTCCAATATAATGAACAGAACTTCAATGACTGAAAATAAACGTATGCGCACGCATAAGTGCGGTGAATTAAATAAACAACACTTGGGTGAACAGGTTTCTTTATGTGGCTGGGTCCATCGCCGTCGTGATCATGGCGGGGTGATTTTTATTGATTTACGTGACAGGACGGGCTTGGTACAGGTTGTGTTTGATCCTGACTCTCCGGACACCTTCAAAATTGGTGAAAGTGTGCGCAGTGAATACGTTTTAAAGATTGATGGGACCGTAAGGGCACGGCCTGAGGGCACCATTAACCCTAATATGGGTACGGGGGAAATTGAGGTGTTGGTGAATCAGGTCGAGGTGTTAAATGAGTCTGAAACACCGCCATTCCCGATAGAAAGTGATATTGAAGTCAATGAAGAAACGCGTCTGCGTTATCGTTATATTGATCTCCGGCGGACGGAAATGCAGCAAAGAATGAAGGTGCGTCGTGATGTCACCCGGCATTTGCGTAATTTCCTTGATGCACATGAGTTTTTTGAGATTGAAACGCCTTATTTAACCAAGGCGACACCCGAGGGCGCTCGGGATTATATTGTGCCAAGTCGGACCCACGACAATGCATTTTTTGCCTTGCCTCAATCGCCTCAGTTGTATAAGCAATTGTTGATGATTTCCGGCATGGACCGCTATTATCAAGTTGTGCGTTGTTTTCGAGATGAAGATTTACGCGCTGACCGTCAGCCTGAATTTACCCAGCTCGATATCGAAACCTCTTTCATGAATGAAGATGAAATCATGGCATTGATGGAAGAGATGATTCGTCAGTTATTCGCTGAAATTCTCGATATCGAACTGGATTCGCCATTTCCTGTCATGTCCTATCACGAGGCGATATCGCGCTTTGGTTCCGATCGGCCTGATTTACGTATTCCGCTGGAACTGGTTGATATTGCCGATGAAATGAAAGATGTTGATTTCAAGGTTTTTTCAGGACCCGCCAATGACCCTGATGGGCGTGTGGTCGCCTTGCGTTTGCCTAAAGGTGCGGAATTGACGCGCAAGGAAATTGACGAATTGACCAAATTTGTCAGTATTTATGGCGCTAAAGGCTTGGCCTATATCAAAGTTAATGATCGTGATGCAGGCATTGACGGCCTGCAATCGCCGATTGTGAAATTCGCACCGGCCGAGGTTTGGGAAAAAGTGCTGGAAAAAACGGGTGCTGAAACCGGCGACCTGATTTTCTTTGGTGCAGATAAAGCCAATATCGTCAATGAAGCAATGGGCGCGTTGCGGGTTAAACTTGGCCTGGATCGAGGCTTGCTGGAAGGCGAATGGAAACCGTTATGGGTTGTCGATTTTCCAATGTTTGACTGGGATGAAAAAAATCAGCGTTGGAATGCGATTCATCATCCATTTACTGCACCGAGTTGCTCAATTGAAGAGCTCGAGAAAAATCCAGGTGCGGCGCTGTCTCGCGCTTATGACCTGGTGTTGAATGGCATGGAAGTCGGCGGTGGCTCGATTCGTATCAATAACACCCAAATGCAAAAAACTGTTTTCAGGATTTTAGGTATCAGCGAAGAGGAAGCACAGGAAAAATTTGGCTTCTTGCTTGAAGCCTTGAAATACGGTTGCCCACCGCATGGTGGTGTCGCTTTCGGTCTGGATCGCTTAGTGATGCTGATGACCGGCGCCAGTTCAATCCGTGATGTGATTGCCTTCCCGAAAACACAAACGGCGGCGTGTCCGTTAGTGGATGCGCCGGCCCAGGTCAATGAGGCGCAATTAAAAGAACTGGGGATCAGGTTGCGACAACCCCCGGTTAAAACCAAAGCCGAAAAAGAGTGATGTTATGACTGCAAACCCGTTTCCAATTCAGGATTATGCATTATTGGATGATGCCGAATGTGAACAACGTATTATTGCTGCCAAGCGCAAACTTGGAAAGCAGTGTATTGTTTTAGGCCATCATTATCAGCGTGATGAAGTCTTTAAACACGCTGATATTACCGGTGATTCATTAAAACTCTCGCGTGAAGCGGCGGAATCGGAAGCCAAATACATTGTGTTCTGTGGTGTTCATTTCATGGCGGAAGTGGCCGATATTTTGTCTCGCCCTGAGCAAATTGCAATTTTGCCCGATATGGCTGCCGGCTGTTCGATGGCAGATATGGCCAATCAGGTTAATGTGCAAAAATGCTGGGATGCATTGGCGACGGTGATTGATGTCGAAAACAGCGTAACACCTGTGACCTATATCAACTCGGCAGCCGACCTGAAAGCGTTTTGCGGACGTCACGACGGTATTGTCTGTACATCATCCAATGCTGAAAAAATCCTTAACTGGAGTTTTGCGCAGAAAGAAAAAGTGTTGTTTTTCCCTGATCAGCATTTAGGGCGAAATACCGGTTACCGGATGGGTATCCCATTAGAACAGATGGTGACATGGGATTTCAGCCAGCCTATGGGCGGTCTGACGGAGCAGCAAATCCGCGATGCCAGAATCATTTTATGGAAAGGCTATTGTTCGGTTCATCAGGCATTCAAACCTGAACATATTGATGCGTTTTTGAAAAAACATCCTGAAACCAAAGTTATCGCTCATCCTGAAGCCTGTTTTGAGGTCTGTCAAAAAGCCGATTATATTGGCTCGACCGAAGCCATCCTCAAAATTATTCGCGAGGCTGAGCCGAACACGCGTTGGCTGGTGGCGACCGAATTGAATCTGGTCAATCGTCTGCATGAAGAATGTCAGGCGGAAGGCAAGCAGGTTCATTTTATGGCGCCAACGCTGAGCATGTGTTCAACCATGTTCAGAACCGATACCCAGCATTTGGCCTGGGTTTTGGAAAACCTGGTCGAAGGGCATGTTGTTAACCAGATTTCGGTGCCGGATGAGATTGCCGTACCGGCGCGTAAATCGTTGGAAAATATGCTGCGTGCCAGTTAGTGCATGTGTTTTCACATAAACATCTGGAGTTTGCTATAGTTGAGGCTGAAAATGGTAAACAGCCTCAACTATGTCTCGTGTATTCTTTTGTCTTTTTTTAGTTCTACTCTTTAGTCTCAGCTTCGCAGAAGCTGCCACATCGCCCTCACTGCAACAGCAGCGCCAGTTGTTTCTTAAAGCTGAGCAAGCTGTAAAGAAAAACGATACGAGGACGTATCAAAAGTCGCTGGAAGCTCTGAAAACCTACCCCTTATCCCCGTATTTACAATACCAATGGCTAACGCGTCATCCTGATCAGAATAAAGCCATTCAACAATTCTTGCTTGACTTCCCGACATCGCGTTATGCCGTTTTGTTAAAAGCTCAATGGCTTAAAAACCTGGTTAAGCAAAAAGACTGGGAACAATTGATCAAGCACTACCGGAATAGTAGCCGTGCCGATCTGCAATGTGCTTACTATTGGGCCAAATACCAACAAGGCTTTAAAAAAATGGCACTCACGGCCGCGCGCAAGCTTTGGGTCGTTGGAAAATCACAGCCGGCACTATGTAACCCATTATTTAAACAGCTACAAGCCTCTAAATATTTTACCCGGGAGATGTTGTGGCAACGTTTTCAGGCGGCCTTGAAAAACAATAAGCCAGGCCTGGCAAGATATGTTCGCCGCTTGATGAATAAAGAAGATGCGCGTGTTGCCGCATTATGGCTGACGGTACATAGACAACCTGAAAAGATTCTCAAGACAAAAAACTGGCATAAAGGGTACAAGCAAGCCGGATTGATATTTGCCCATGCAATCGATCGTATTGCACGCGGGAATTCCAGAAAAGCAGCCGATATCTGGTTTCGCCAAAAAGCGCAGTATGTGATTCCTGTATCCCGTCAACATCAGATCGAGCGGCGTCTGGCTTTAGGGCTGGCTTTTCGTGGCGAAGACGATGCCTGGCAAAAATTGATCGAATTAAAACATAAAGATTTAAAGGTTAAAGAATGGCTGATTCGAATAGCGCTTAGAGAAATGAACTGGGCTCGTGTTGACCAGGCGTTGTCTTATTTAAGCGAAAAAGAAAAACAAAAGGTTAATTGGCGCTATTGGCAGGCGCGGGTACTGGAGCAAAAAGGTAAACGGCAAGAGGCGCGGAAGCTCTACCAGGATTTGGCTGAAGATCGTAGTTTTTATGGGTTTTTGGCGGCAAACCACCTCAAAAAAGACATTAATATCGGAAATAAGCCTTTGCTGATACCTGAAAGTGACATAAGTGCGCTTAAAAGTCGCCCTGAATTTCAACTGATCGAAGAGTTGATTGCACTCGATCGCCCGCTGGAAGCGAAACGACAATGGTGGTATGAAGTTCGCCGCTTAAACAAGAAAGACATTATGGTTGCCGCAAAACTGGCTGAACAATGGGGTTGGAATCAGGTCGCGATTTTTACTATTGCCCGGGCGAAATACTGGGACGATGTTGGTTTACGTTTTCCGATCAAATTTTTTGACCATATTCAGAAAAATGCTCGCCAAAACAGTCTGGATCCGGCGATTGTATTGGGTCTGATTCGGCGGGAAAGCGCCTTTGATGAAATGGCACGATCACCGGTGGGTGCCAGGGGATTGATGCAGATCATGCCCAAAACCGGTCGTCAGATTGCCCGGCAGTTAAAGGAAAAATGGCGCTCCGAAAAGGTTCTGTATGATCCCGCTGTCAATGTGAAATTTGGCGCCTATTACTACAAACAATTACTGGATCAGTTCAACGGCCATTATGCCTTGGCCGCCGCTGCATACAATGCCGGTCCACACCGGGTGATTAAGTGGTTGCCCAAAATACCGATGTCGGCTGATATCTGGATTGAAACCATTCCATTCAAAGAGACGCGCGCATATGTGGGGGCTGTTTTAACCTATGCGCTAATCTATCAACAACGAATGAAACGCAATGTTCTGAAAATAAAGGACTTTATTAAGGATGTTCTGCCAAGATAAAATTTGAGCTGATTTTTTTAGCTATCTGGGCGATAATATCGAGTTGATATAACATTACTCGGGTTAGTACTCAATGGAGAAACAGCACAGTTTTACGCGCGAAGAACTCTTAAAATCGGGCCGTGGGGAGTTATACGGGCCAGAAAATGCGCAATTACCCCTTCCCAATATGCTGATGATGGATCGTATTACGCATATTTCAGATGAAGGTGGTAAATATGGCAAAGGTGAAATTATTGCCGAATTAGATATTCATCCTGATCTTTGGTTTTTTGATTGCCATTTTAAAGGTGACCCCGTTATGCCAGGCTGCCTTGGCCTGGATGCTATGTGGCAATTGATTGGTTTTTATCTTTGCTGGTCGGGTGGACCGGGTAAAGGCCGGGCATTGGGCTGTGGTGAAGTCAAGTTCTTCGGGCAGGTTTTGCCAACCGCTAAAAAAGTAACGTATCATATTGATCTAAAGCGCGTTATCTTACGCAAATTAGTGATGGGAATTGGTGATGCCACCATGGATGTCGATGGTAAAACAATCTATGAAGCTAAAGACTTGCGCGTAGGGCTGTTTACATCAACACAGGATTTCTAAAAGGTTTCCTTATGAAAAGAATTGTCGTAACGGGTTTGGGTATTGTCTCCAGCATTGGTAATAATCGCGATGAAGTAGTCGATTCATTGAAAAATGGACGCTCGGGCATCAGTTTTGCCGAAGATTACAAGGAGTTGGGGTTCAGAAGTCAGGTACGTGGCGCGATTGATATTGATCTTGATGCCTTGATCGATCGCAAGGTTAAACGCTTTATGGGTGATGGCGCCGCATTCAACTATGTTGCCATGCAACAAGCGATTGAGGATGCAGGGCTTGATGAAAAAGACATTTCCAATGTCAGAACCGGTTTAGTCATGGGCTCGGGCGGCCCCTCAACCTCGAATCTGGTTGAGGCGGCTGATATATTACGCGCGAAAGGTGTCAAGCGGGTGGGGCCCTATATGGTGCCAAGAACCATGTCCAGTACAAACACAGCGTGTTTGGCAACGCCCTTCAAAATAAAAGGTGTTAATTACACGATCAGTTCGGCGTGTGCGACCAGTGCGCATTGCATTGGCCATGCGATGGAATTGATTCAGCTCGGCAAACAGGATTTGGTTTTTGCCGGTGGCGGTGAAGAAGTGCATTGGACCATGTCCGTACTGTTTGATGCCATGGGCGCCTTATCATCAAAATATAATGATACACCTGAAACCGCATCGCGGCCGTATGATGAATCCCGCGATGGTTTTGTCATTTCCGGTGGCGGGGGTGTCCTGGTTATTGAAGAGCTGGAACACGCCAAGGCGCGCGGTGCGAAAATCTATGCCGAATTAGTCGGCTATGGTGCCACTTCCGATGGCTATGACATGGTGCAGCCATCGGGTGAAGGTGCGGTTCGTTGTATGCAGCAGGCCATGGCTACCGTCGATGCTCCCATCGATTACATCAATGCACACGGCACCAGCACACCCGTAGGCGATATGAAAGAACTTGAGGCCTTAAAACAGGTCTTTGGCGAAGGCAATGTGCCCCCCGTGAGCTCGACAAAATCACTGACAGGTCATGCATTGGGCGCTGCGGGTGTCAATGAATCAATTTATTCCTTGTTAATGATGGAAGAAGGCTTTTTGAGTGCTTCAGCCAATATTACCACGCTTGATCCAAATGCTGAGGGGATTCCTATCGTAACGGAGCGGCAGGATAATGTCGTATTGAATACGATCATGTCGAACAGTTTTGGCTTTGGTGGCACCAATGCAACGCTGATTTTTCAGCGCTATAACGGCTAAGAATAAACGGCACACAATACTCAATCACGACTGTAGTTGACTATAAATCGTCGCCGACAGCCATCTTGTAATGACAAGCATATACAAATAAAAAAAGGGCTTAAACGCCCTTTTTTTATTTTTCAGGAAGAGGGAAGTGCGTATTACTCACACAAGTGAGCAATACGCACTTGTGTTTTAATCAGGCTTTTTATCGACCGCTGTCGTTATCTGTTCTGCCTGTGATTCCTGCGTATTTTCAGGTTCAATGGCGACTAAAGCTTTATTTTCTTTGGCGGCCATTTCCTTACGCTCTGAAAACTGATTGGCATAGTTATTATTCTGACTCGTTTTTTCAGTATTATGGTCGGCGGCTGAAAGCGTAGCCTTGTTTTCATTGCTACCATTCTCTGTTTGATGATGCGACGGGTTTCTTCGTCTGCGATTAGGACTGCGCCGGCCTCTGGGTTTTCGCTGAGCGCTCGTACCCGATTTGGCCGTCTCCTCATTCGGAAGGTTCTGTTCTTGATTGTCTGTCGCTTCGACTGGTTTTTCGATAGGCTTTTTTGCCGGACGTTTATTGCGTCTGGGTTGGGCGGGTTTGTTTTGCGTGTTTTTTCTGTTACGTTGAGGTGGCTGTGCTCTTTTAGCCGCCTTAGGTTCTTCTGTACTCACGCTTGCGCTATCGGTGCCAACCAGCTTTTGCCAGAAACGTTGAATCAGGCTGGCTGACGTTTTTTTGTTCTGTACAGGGGCAGGGGAGTCGGGTAAAAATTCCTTGATTGCCGGTTGTTCAAATTTAGCCCGGGTTTGTTTGGCAAATTCAGGTGCGCTGATTTCTTCTTCTTTGATCTGCTCGTGACTGGCTTTCTCGTCTTCTCCTTCAACGGCTTTAATCCGCTCGATATCGTATGCCGGGGTATCAAGGTGTTTGCTGGGCAGAATGACAATAGAAACATTCAGTCGTGTTTCAATCTCCTGTAGCATCGTGCGTTTTTCATTCAACAAAAATGTCGCGCAATCGATAGGCAGGTGAGCAATGACTTTTTCTGTGCCTTTTTTCATCGCTTCTTCTTCGATGATACGCAGAACGGCCAAAGTGACCGACTCCACGTTACGGATTGAGCCTTGTCCTTTACAACGCGGGCACGTCAGCTGTGTCGAGTCACCTAAGGATGGGCGAATACGCTGTCTGGACATTTCCAGTAAGCCAAAGCGTGAGATACGTCCGGTCTGGATACGGGCGCGGTCGATTTTGAGTGCTTCTTTCAGTCTGTTTTCAACGGCGCGCTGGTTTTTATTGGCCATCATATCGATAAAATCGATGACAAACAGGCCGCCTAAATCCCGCAATCGCAGTTGTCTGGCGATTTCATCGGCCGCCTCGAGATTGGTATGTAATGCAGTATCCTCGATATCTGTGCCTTTGGTCGAGCGGGCAGAGTTGATATCGATTGAGGTCAATGCCTCGGTATGATCGATCACGATAGAGCCGCCGGAAGGCAAAGAAACTTCGCGATTGTAAGCCATTTCGATTTGGCTTTCGATCTGATAGCGACTGAAGAGCGGGACTTTGTCCTGATAAAGCTTGGCTTTATTCAGATAGTGCGGCATCACTTGTTGCAAGAATTTTTGCACCAAATCAAAGGCTTCTGGACTATCGATCAGGATTTCATCGATTTCGCCGCGTAAATGATCACGCAATGCGCGAATAATCACATTGCTTTCCTGAAAAATAAGGAAAGGTGCGGTTTTTTCACTGCTGGAGCGATCGATCGCATCCCAAAGCTGCAGCAAATAATCAAGATCCCACTGTAATTCCTCGGCACTTTTTCCGCAACCTGCCGTACGGACAATCAGGCCCATCGTTTCAGGCACACTCAAGGTGGCCAGTGTGGCTTTGAGTTCCGAGCGAATATCGCCCTCGATGCGTCTGGAAATTCCACCGGCCTTAGGATTGTTAGGCATTAAAACCAGATAAGTACCGGCCAGGCTGATATAGGTGGTTAACGCAGCGCCTTTATTTCCGCGCTCCTCTTTTTCAACCTGAACAATAACTTCCTGACCTTCCTGGATGGGTTTCTTTTGATCTGATTTGTCGCCGTTTTCTTCGTTATATTGTGGTGAAATTTCCTTAAAAGGCAGAAAACCGTGCTTTTCAGCGCCGTAATTGACAAATGCAGCTTCAAGGCTGGGCTCTACCCGAGTAATGATGCCTTTGTAAACATTTGATTTTTTTTGTTCTTTAGAGGGTACTTCAATGTCAAAATCATATAGTTTTTGACCATCTACCAAAGCAACACGCAACTCTTCCGGTTGCGTGGCATTGATAAGCATTCTTT
>CAYUAE010000080.1:0-9297 GCA_964442675.1 uncultured Methylomarinum sp. | reverse complement strand
CCGTAAATTGCCGTCCTGTATTTTAAACCAGGCAAAATAGTGCTTGGGTATTCATTACTACTTTGAGGTTCCTAAAATGATTACAGAAGGAGTCGTTGAACTGTCGCGCTGGCAATTTGCTGTCACGTCGCTGTATCACTTCCTGTTTGTCCCCCTGACACTGGGATTGTCATTTTTACTGGCAATCATGGAGTCTTGCTATGTCATGACAGGACGACAAGTCTATAAAGACATGACACAGTTCTGGGGCAAGCTGTTCGGTATCAATTTTGCGTTAGGCGTTGCGACCGGGCTGACGATGGAATTCCAGTTCGGCATGAACTGGGCCTATTTTTCACATTATGTCGGTGATGTGTTCGGCGCGCCATTAGCCATCGAAGGCCTGATGGCGTTTTTTTTGGAATCGAGTTTTGTGGGGCTGTTTTTCTTCGGCTGGGACAAGCTCAGCAAGGGGCAGCACCTTATGGTAACGTGGCTGGTGGCGTTAGGCACCAACTTATCAGCCTTATGGATTTTGATTGCCAATGGCTGGATGCAAAATCCGGTCGGCGCCGAGTTCAATCTTGAAACCATGCGTATGGAAGTCAGCAGTTTTGGGCAATTGATTTTTAATCCGGCCGCACAGGTCAAATTTGTTCATACCGTGGCTGCAGGCTACACCACCGCATCGGCATTTGTACTGGGCATCAGTGCTTTTTATATGTTGAAAGGACGCGATGCCGCATTTTCGCAGCGCTCTTATACCATTGCCGCAGGGTTTGGGCTGGCGGCGGTATTGGCGGTGATTGTGCTGGGCGATGAAAGTGGTTATACCGATGGTGAAGTGCAAAAGGCCAAATTGGCGGCGATAGAAGCCGAATGGGAGACGGAAGAGCCGCCCGCCGCATTCACCTTGGTTGGCATTCCCGACCAGGAGGCCATGGAAACAAAATATGCAATAAAAATTCCCTGGGTACTGGGTCTGATTGGGACACGATCGATCGATACACCTATTATGGGGCTGAAAGATATTCTGCTCAAAAATGAACAACGTATTCGCAATGGCATGAAGGCTTATGCGGCATTACAGAAAATCAAAGACAGCGAAAAACCAATCGCGCCGGAACTGGTGGCAGAATTTGAGCAATACAAGGCCGATTTAGGTTATGGGCTATTGCTTAAACGCTGGGTAGACGATGTCTCAAAAGCGACGGATGCACAGATTGCCAAGGCCGTACAATTCAGCATTCCGCGCGTGGTGCCGTTGTTCTGGACTTTCAGGATTATGGTCGCTTGCGGCTTTATCATGCTGGTTATTTTTGCGTTGGCTTTCGCCATGAGTTCCATTCGCAAATGCCGTCAGGAATGGCTGCTGAAATTGTCTTTCTGGATGATTCCTTTGCCATGGATTGCCTGTGAAATGGGCTGGTTTGTGGCGGAATTCGGACGCCAGCCCTGGACTATTGCAGAAATTCTGCCGACGTTTCTCAGTGCCTCGTCGCTGACCGAATGGGATATTATTCTCAGTTTAAGCACCTATATTTTGGCTTACACCTGCTTTTTAGTGATTGAAATGTTTTTAATGCTGAAGTTTATTCGGTTGGGGCCGAGTTCCCTGCATACCGGGCGGTATCACTTTGAAATTGCAGAAGGAGCGGTCAAATGATTTTTGATTATGAAACATTACGGTTGATCTGGTGGGCCTTTTTGGGGGCATTGCTGATTGGTTTCGCCATCATGGATGGTTTCGATCTGGGCGTGGGTATGTTGCTGCCGTTTTTAGGGAAAACCGATTTGGAACGGCGGGTGATTATCAATTCCATAGGGCCGACCTGGGAGGGAAATCAGGTCTGGTTTGTCACCGCCGGAGGGGCTTTGTTTGCCGCCTGGCCGATGGTGTATGCGGTATCGTTTTCAGGCATGTATTTTGCGCTGCTGGCGACGTTGTGTGCCCTGTTTTTGCGTCCGCTGGGGTTTGATTACCGGAGTAAGCTCAGCAGCCAGAAATGGCGCAATAACTGGGATAAAGCGCTTTTTGTCGGTAGTTTCGTGCCGGCTTTGGTGATGGGTGTCGGCTTTGGCAATTTACTGTTGGGCTTGCCGTTTAATTTGGATAATGATTTACGCATGGTTTACTACGGCAGCTTCTGGGATTTATTGTCACCGTTTGCGTTGTTGGCCGGTTTGATCAGCGTCAGCATGTATGTCATGCATGGTGCGATTTATTTGCAACTACGCACCGATGCAAAAATTTATCAGCGCTGCAAAAAAGTCGCGCTGTATGCCGGTTTGGTCACGATAGCGCTGTTTCTGTTAGCGGGCTTGTGGATCAGTCATTTGCCGGGCTATCACATCCTGACCGAAATCGTACCCGATGGGCCTTCTAATCCATTATTGAAGATGGTTAAAAAGGCACAGGGTTTGTGGCTGGATAATTATAATCATTATCCCAGTCTTTGGGCCGTGCCGGTCGGGGCCTGCATCATGGGATTAGTTACCGTGTTCTTATCGCTCATCAATCGTCCAGGGCTGGCCTTTATCAGCAGCGCGTTGACGCTGACGGGGATTATTCTGACCGCAGGCGCCTCCATGTTTCCATTTTTAATTCCGTCCAGCATCGCCGTTAACAGCTCCTTGACCGTCTGGGATGCAAGTTCCAGTGCTGCGACCTTGCATTTAATGTTCTGGGTGACGGTGATTTTTCTGCCGCTGATTATCGTTTATACCAGTTGGATATTTAAGATATTACGCGGAAAAATTACGGTGGATTACGTTCACGATAACGATCACAAGCTCTATTAGGAGGGCAGCCATGTGGTATTTCAGTTGGATTTTGGGTGTCTTGTTGGCATGTTCCTTAGGCATTATCAATGTTTTGCGGCTGGAGGCGCAGGAAGCGCTGGCCAAAGAGCAGGAAGCGGTCGATCCGTTGACACGTTTTCTGGCGCGGGAAAGCATTCTGACCCGTTTGCGGGAAAAGGTCGATAATTCAAAACGCAATGGGCTGCCGTTTTCGATCATTTATCTGAGTATTCGTGATTTTCGCAACAAATATCAATTACCCGAGCATGAAATCGATACCACCTTATTGAAAGCGGTAAACATCATGCAGCAAGATATTCGGGTGGGTGTCGATCTTGCCGGGCGCGTCAATGACGATGATTTTATCCTGGCGCTGCCGGGTGCTTCATTTGAAAAAGCCGACGCGGTTGCTCAAAAGATTAAACAAGACTTGTTTGAACAGATTAAAACCCCATCGGGCTATCCGTTGGCTGCCAATGTCGGTGTGGCCGAATATGCGCATCATCAGGGGGCATTTGATGAGGATCAGCTGCTTGGCCTCGAAGAGGTAGAGGCATTGCTAAACATCGCTATCGCACGAAGTTTTGAGACCAGCAACGCATAAGGTAAGATGATAGCTTTCTGAGACAACAAACTGTCTGGGAGCGAATCATGGAACTGTCACATCTCGAACTGCTCAAACACTGGCACCAGTGTGCGGGTAAACCCATAGATACTGATGAAGCGGGTCTGAATGATATGGATATCATTCAATTTCAAGCCTTGTTAATGGATAATGGCGCCGATTTGTTCCGTGCCTTCAAGCAGGGTGATATGGCCGTTATTTTATCCGGCCTGGTCAATCTGTCTTATACAGCGATGAGCGCTGTGGTGCTGTCGGGCGGCCAAGGCGATATTTTTTCCACCACAGTTGATTGGCGCCATGATGGCTTGATAATTTCCATCATACGCAGCCTGTCAAAACAGATTGCCGCCTGTGCCTCAGGTCAGGCGGAAGACTATGCTGCGCTATATGTATTATGCAAAAAACTGGCGCGGGATTTTTTGAATGCTGATTTTGATAAATCGTTTCAACGGGTGCATCAGGCCAAAATGCAGGACAGGCATTTTCCGGCCACTCGGCATATTTCGATGCCGGATTTAAGTGATTGTCTGTTCGAGTAAAACGGTCTTTTCGTGTCCAGCTTTTTTGCCACCATTAACCGTCTCAAACACATTCAGCGTTGGGGCCTGAAGCGCAATTCAGTTTCTGAAAATGTGAAAGAACACAGTTTCGATGTCTGTGTTATCGCTCATCTGCTCTGCGCCATCCGCAATGAATTTTATCAGGGCGATATGGACCCTGGTGAAGTCGTACTGGCAGCGCTGTATCACGATGCCCATGAAAGCATCACTGGCGACCTGCCGACGCCGATCAAACGTTTCAACCAGGGTATTTATGATAGCTACAAGGCGATTGAGCATACCGCCGCCTGCGCCCTGGTCGATACCTTGCCGGCACCGTTACAAGATGATGTGTTCAATTATGTGACCGAATCATGTGATGATGAGGTTATGGCGCTGGTTAAAGCGGCTGACACGATCAGTGCTTATGTCAAGTGTATCGAAGAAATTCGCGCGGGCAATCAAGAGTTTAAAGCGGCGATGAATGATATCGAAAAACGTCTTAACTTGATTGAACTGCCAGAAGTGGATTATTTCCGAAAATATTTTTTACCCGAAGTGCATTTAACCGTCGATGAGTTGTATCAGGCGAATCGGGATTAGATGCGGCTGTCTATAAGGAGAACAACGCATGCCGGTCGATATTGTATTAACTGTTATCGCAACCACAGTCATTCAAGCTGTTTTCGGCGTCGGCGTGTTATTGTTTGGAACACCCACGCTGCTATTGCTGGGCTATAGTTTTGTCGATACCTTAAGTGTATTGTTACCAATCTCAATCGCCATCAATGCCTTACAGATTGTCAAGCATTATGCGCATATCGACCTTGAATTTGTAAAACAGGTTCTGCGTTATACCATCCCGCCGGTGGTGCTGTTTCTAGTGTTGGCCACTAAAGCCGGTATCGATATTGCACCGATTGTCGGCATTTTTCTGATCCTGGTTGCTTTGAAATCATTTTTCCCCTTCGTGGCACGGCAATTTTCCAGATTGTTGCATTTCCAGACCATTTATTTAGTCGTGATGGGGGTTGTTCATGGGCTGACCAATTTAGGTGGCGCCATGCTCACCGCCATCGTGCATGGAAAATCCTATGATAAAAATACTACACGGGTAACGATTGCTGTATGTTACGCCCTGTTTGCCCTGTTTCAACTCGTGACATTGCTTTTATCCGGTCAGCAGTTGCATCTGGCCTGGTCAGAAAATGTGACTATTTTGCAAATTGGCATTATTGTATTCCTGCTGACTGAAGAGTTTGTCTACAGTAGCATTGACAATAATAAATACAGCAGACTGTTTGCCGCCTTTTTGTTGGCTTCAGGGAGTCTGCTGATCATAAAATCGTTATGAGGTAGGAAAACATGAAAAAAATCTTAAATTACTTCTTGATTGGTGTTTTAGCATTCATTCCCATTGTCGTCATTTTACAGATTGTCTGGTTTGTAAAAGATCGTCTGACCGACTTGTTTACGTCGGTTTATGGCTATTCTGACAATCTTCTGATTACCCTTTCCTTGTTTTTTCTGAGTTTTGCCCTGTTTGCCTATGTCGGCTATCGCGTCAGCATGGGGCGGTCGTCCATTATTGCGGCGATTGATGCGATTATCCACCGAATCCCCTTATTGAATACGATTTACCGGGTGACAAAAAAAGTTGTCAATATGTTTTCCGGTCATGAAACACAGAAAGCCCGTGAAGTCGTTTATATCGAATATCCGAAAGAAGGTTTGTGGGTGCCGGCCTATGTCACCAACAAAAAAGACGATCGCTATATTTTATTTGTGCCGACATCGCCTAATCCGACATCTGGATTCACCGTGATCGTGCATGAATCCAAAGTTCGAAAATCAGCCATGAACATCGAGCAGGCCACCAGCTTCATCATCAGTGTGGGCGTCGATTATGAAAAAGTCGATGAAGTTCTTGATTTACCTTAATAAACTTATAGTGGCTGTGGCATAAAGAAGATGGCGCTGAGTTGTGTTGTCGAAAATTGGGGTGTCTGTGAAGGGGCGCCCCGTAACGATGATGACGTTACTAAAAAAATGCTGGAAAAACTGCCGCGTTTGTTGAGGCGGCGGCTTACGCCATTAGCGCGGACGGTATTTACCGCGATTGATCAATGTGCGCTGGAAACATATGATATGCCGCTGGTGTTCAGTTCTACACACGGCGAGTTGGCCAAATCATTTAATATGATGAGACAAATCGAAGCCGGAGAGGAAATATCGCCGACCCATTTCAGTCTGTCGGTGCATAACGCCATTGCCGGCCTGTTTTCGATGGCTTTCAACAATCAACAGCAATGCTCGGTGATTGCGCCGGGAATGGAAGGCATTGCACCCGGCTTCATAGAGGCGCTGGGATTGCTTCAGGAAGGGTACGCACAGGTGTTACTGGTGTTTTATGATGAGCCATTAGTACCTTTTTATCCTGCAGAACCGTTTCGATTATCGGCCGACGAGATGGCGCTGGCTCTGTGTCTACGCGCTGACGGGAAAGGCTTGAAATTGCACTTTTCACCGCGTGCTGAATCTGGCGATGATGGGGAGCAGCCATTACACTTGCCGCGCTTAGTCAATTTCTTGAATAATCCCGAACAGGGGCTATTGCTACGAACAGTTCATAAAGGCTGGTGCTGGCAGCTCGATGCGTAAACGATTGAATTACTTTTGGCGCTTGTTTGCAACCGGCTTGAGTTTTACGGTTTTTGGAGCAGGTGGTTTTTTTCTATGGTTGGTGTTTTTCCCTCTATTGGCGCTGATTCCTGGCACGCCACAACAAAAAAGCAGGCGCGCCCAATATTGTGTGCATTGCAATTTTTATTTCTTTATAGAGTTGATGCGGCACCTGGGTATCATGGATTATCATGTCGATGGACTCGATAAGCTGAACAGGCCCGGTCAACTGATTGTCGCCAATCATCCCACCCTGATCGATATTGTTTTTTTAATCAGCCGCCTTCCGCAAGCCTGCTGCATCGTCAAAGACAGCCTGTGGCATAATCCTTTTATGCGCGGACCGATTGTCAATGCCGGTTACATCAGCAATGGCGACTCGGAAAAGATGATTCAAGCCTGTGTAGAACGCTTGCAAGCGGGCGGTATTGTCATCATCTTTCCCGAAGGCACTCGCAGTGTGGCGGGAAAGCCGTATAAATTCCAACGCGGGGCGGCGCATATCGCATTGAAGGCCAATACCGTCTTGACTCCGGTTACATTGCGTTGCCAGCCACCGACCTTGTCCAAGCAGGATAAGTGGTACCAGATTCCAGCACAAAAATTTCATTTGGGAATGTCAGTGGGAAATGATATTGTGCTGGACGATTTTCGTAACATCACGCCGGACAGTGTCGCGGTAAGGCGATTGACACGGTATTTACAGGATTATTTCACTCAACAACGGGAGTTGCATGAGCACATTGGAACATGAACTGAAACAATTAATCATTAATGCGCTGGATCTTGAAGATTTGCGTGTCGAAGACATCGACGATGATGAACCCCTGTTCAACGAAGGATTGGGTCTTGATTCTATCGATGCCCTGGAACTGGGGCTGGCCATCAGAAAAAAATACGGCGTCCGTATTGATCAGGAAAAAGATGACGTGGTGAAGATATTTTCTTCGGTTTCATCATTGGCGGCATTTATCGAATCGGAGCGGAAATGATGACAGACAAAGATGAAATTCTGGAGATGATTCAGTCCATTATGCAGGAAATGTTCGAAATTGAGCCGGCTGAGGTCACACTGGCGTCGCGCTTATATGAAGATCTTGATTTCGACAGCATCGATGCCGTCGATATGATTGTGAAACTGAAGGAAGTTACCGGAAAAGCAGTTAAGCCGGACGATTTCAAAAACGCCAGAACTGTCGAGGATGTGGTTGAGTCCGTTTTTAACGTAATGAACAGCGATTGACAGATCGGGAAAACTTTTGAAAAAAGCTGTCAATGCATTGGTGCTGACACTGACACTGCTATACCCCGTTATCGTTTATTACGCTGTGCAAACGGTTGCAGTCTGGCAAGTTGCGTCAGGCCTGTTTATTTTGTTACTTATACGGCTGATGCTGCGTCGGGAAAAACAGGCGGGGGACTATGGGCTGGGATTGTTGGCGATTGCGTTGTGTCTGTATGCAGCCTGGCAGAATAGCGCGATTGCCTTGCGTTTTTATCCGGTATTGATAAACCTCGGCTTATTGCTTTGGTTTGCCAGCAGCCTGCGCTTCCCGCCGACGGTTATCGAACGTTTTGCACGTTTGCAACATCCTGATCTACCCGTAGAAGGGGTGCGTTATACCCGTAACGTCACCAAGGTATGGTGTCTGTTTTTTCTGTTCAATGGTCTGATGGCCCTGATAAGTGCTGTCTGGGGCAGCTTTGAACTGTGGGCGCTGTACAATGGCATCATCAGCTATGTGCTGATGGGAGGGATGATGGCGATAGAGTATTGGATTCGTTTGAAAACACAGTCGCATGTCCGTTAACTCGCTTGCCGATTTTTTTAGACAAGATGCGGCTGACCAGCCCATCAGTTTTCATGATGGGCAGTGGATAGGGCGCGCGCAGTTTATACGCGATATAAAGAACCGGCAAAGCTGGTATCAGCAACAAAGCGATGCTGATTTTGCGCTGTATTATGAGGCAACCTATCCGTTTGCTGTCGATTTATTTGCACTGCTATTGGCCGCTAAAAAAGTCTGGATTCCCGGTAATAATCGTCCCGCTACGGCTGAAAATTTGCTTCGGCAGGGCTGTCGTTTAATCGGCGAATGGGAACGGTATGGCGAGGCGCCGCAGTTGATCGATGTGGCGTCTGAATGGAATGCGCTTAATCTGGACCAAGGGCAACTGGTCATTTACACCTCGGGTTCGACCGGGCAGCCTAAAGCCATCGTTAAAACAGTGGCCCAACTGGAAGCTGAAATCAATGTACTGGAGCAATGTTGGGGCGATAAAATCAAGCATGCGGCTATTATCGCAACGGTCAGTCATCAGCATATTTATGGCTTGTTGTTCAAGCTGCTATGGCCGCTGATGACAGGACGGTGTTTTTACAGCAGTCTGTATTTAAGCCCTGAAGCCTTGTTCAAAGCCGTCGCCGGTCAAACATGCTGCTGGGTTGCAAGCCCTGCGCAGTTGAAACGGCTGGATGGCCAAAGCCCCTGGCCTGCGATTCGAGCGGCAACGGCAATTTTCAGTTCGGGAGGGCCTTTGGCAGCAGATGTGGCGAAGAAAATTCACCAATGTAGCGGACAATCTGTTATCGAAGTTTATGGCAGCTCTGAAACTGGTGGCATCGCCTGGCGTCAGCAGTGCGATGATGCTTTGTGGCAGCCCTTGCCG
>CAYUAE010000079.1:0-9554 GCA_964442675.1 uncultured Methylomarinum sp. | reverse complement strand
ATTAAAGGGAGAACTCAGGTAAGGAGGCTATTCGGAATAATCCGTCAAATTAAGCAATTCCTTCATTCCTAATAATTCAATCGCATTGATAAAACGTTCTGAGGGGGATTTAATCAAGAGTTCTTTGCCCGATTGATTAACTGTTTGCTTGCAGGCCAGTAATAGTTGTAAGGTTGCCGTATCTATTCTCATGACTGCAGATGCATCCACTTCGATATCGGCTTCCCGGTCAAGCGCAGCCAGTATTGTCTGACGTAATGTTGCGACATCTTCAATCGTCTGTTTATGCGATAAAGCAATTTTTTTTGGCTCCGAATGCGTTTTCTCTGCCTCTAACCATGAAGATTCAAACTTTTCTTCCTGATTAGTGGCAAGACTGTCTTTTTCTGCTTTGGTATTGAGTAAATTGGCAATTCTCTCTGCAATTTTCTGATTTTTAGCATTGACGATTTCGGTTTGAGGCACTTCCTCGATAGTGGCCGCCATACGCTCGTCTTCCTGCTCGGGATTGCCCTGCCAGTTTTCCGCCTGGGCAAACTTTTCTACCAAATCATCAGGAATTGGATAGTCATCACTCATGTTTTTGTCCTTGAATAGTGCTGTGCCATATAAGTTACAGTTTACTGGCAAAGCCGGGTTAATTCATCTGGAGCCAGTAGTTTGTCGATATCTAACAGCAAGATCATTTTTTCTCCGGAAACATACATGCCCCGCATATAACGGGTATCAATTTTTGCACCGAAGCCATCGACCGTCTTGATTTTTTTCGTATTGATGTCAATGACATCCGAAACAACATCGGCCACTATGCCAAAAACATGTCCTGTTTCCAATGTAACGATAATAATGACGGTTGTTGCCGTATAAGATTGCGGTGCTAACTTAAAGCGTTGGCTCAGATCAATAATCGGTACGATGGTACCCCGTAGATTTAACGCACCTTTGACAAATGCAGGTGTATCGGGAATTTCCCGAACAGGCTCTCCCCAGCCACGAATTTCCTGGACTTTAATGATTTCAATCGCATATAACTCATCAGCAAACTCAAATACAAGAAATTGTTCAACCATTACAGGGTTTGAATCTTCCATCGTCATGTTTAAAATTCCGTTACTATTGAAATCAGAACTCTTCCCACTCATCATCCGGCTCAATGACATCAGGCCTTAGCACAGCCGGGTTGTCTCTAACGACTTGTGCAGAACTGATTTCAGCGGCATTATTGTGTTGCCGTGCAGTCAATTCATCTTGATGTTGTGTCATTCTGCCAATTTTAAAAAATGCCAATAATCGCATCATTGCTTTGGATTGGTCATGCATCGACATACTGGCAGCTGAGGCTTCTTCAGCTAAAGCGGCATTTTGTTGCGTAATTTCATCCATTTGTGTAATTGCCTGGTTCACCTGACTGATTCCAATGGATTGTTCGGCGCTGGCCGCTGCGATTTCAGAGACAATATCGCCGACTTTTTTAATGCCCGCCTCAATATCATTGAGCGCATTACCGGTTTCAAAGACAAATTCACTGCCGGAGCGAACTTTTTCCACACTGCCTTGAATTAATTCTTTACTTTCCTGCGCGGCTTTTGCACTGCGCTGGGCCAGGTTTCTGACTTCGGTCGCCACCACCGAAAAACCGCGCCCTTGTTCACCTGCCCGCGCCGCTTCAACCGAGGCATTCAGTGCCAGTAAATTGGTCTGGAAGGCGATTTCGTCAATAACACTGATGATATCGGCAATTTTATTGCTGCTCTCATTGATTTCCTGCATGGCGGCAATCGCCTGCTTGACGACTTCACCACCACTTTCGGCCAGACTTTTTGCCTGTTCCGCTAATTGATTGGCTTGTTGGGCATTATCTGCATTATTTTTAACGGTGCTGGTTAATTGCTCCATACTGGAGGCTGTTTGTTCCAGATTAGCGGCTTGCTGCTCGGCCCGTTGTGACAGGTTGTTATTACCACTGGCGATTTCCTGCGAAGAATGACTGATAAAACTAGCGGCCTCATTGATTTTTGTCACAACTTCATTCAATTTATCTACAGTGCTGTTGATATTGTTTTTACACTCCAGATAAATGCCGGAATATTCGGTTTCAATACGATGATCCAAATCGCCCTGTGCCAGACTATGGATCGTCTGATTTATATCGGTAAACGACTGCTCAATAATGTTGGCCAGCTCATTGATGCTCGCACCAAGTTTGGCAAAAAAACCGTCTTTATTACTGATATCTATTCTTTTCTCCAGATGTCCCGATTTTACGCTTTCGATAATATCGGCAATTTCTTCTTCGACCAGAACTTCCTCACTCCGGTCACGCCATTCCACCACGATGCCTTTTCGATCACCATTGTCATCCAGTATCGGTGCCGCTGATATATCCAGAGTGTGTCCACCAATCGTTAACGTGGAATGTAAGGTATCCGTTAAGTTATCGAGTATTCTGCGCTGATGCGAGGGGTTTTTATGAAAATCATCAATATTTCTACCCAGTAATGCGTCAGCCTCAAAGTTTGGCAGTTGTTCTTGAATATCGGCTTCGGCTTCTTTAAATAACTGCAAAACCGTTTTATTCATATAGATAATGTCATAGTTATTATTTGTTACCATGACACAAGACTGCGCATTATCAAGCGCCTGTTTAATGCGCCCCATAGTGGTGGCCTGATCCTGGGTAGCGGCAAAATCAACATTCATTTTGACTTGCATTGCCTGCAGGGCTTTCAATAAAGTACCAAATTCATCATTCGCGCTAAAATCGAATGTGTTATGAAATTTGCCATCGGTTAATTGATAAAATACGCGGCTGATCCGATCCATATTTTGATGGAAATAGGTGATCAACCACCAAAGCATCGCCCCTGCCAGTACAATGACCAACAATACAATGCCAAAGATCAGCCACAGTCCATGTTGTAATTGATCAATTCTGTTTTGTAACAGCCTATGCAGATTATCGGCGACTTTGTCATACAAAAGACTGCTGTGACTGATAATTTGACTACCTTCAGAAAATATTCCCGCAGCCGTTAATTGAGCGTTTTTACCCTGTTGAAGATGTGTAACTTGTTGTAAAAAATGCTGTATTTCAGGCTCAATCTGCTGCTCATATTTCAAAAGCTCCGGACTTTCAGGCAATATCGATTTTATATTCTTCTTGATCATGCTCTGCACACGCTCGGCATCATGCATTAAAATCGCCAATTGCGTAGCATCATGCTGGCTTATTTCGGCTTTTTTTAACGTACTGATACCATAGTCCCTTAATGCGCCTAACACTGCCATCAACTCCGGTAATTGATGAACTTGCAGATTCATTAAATGATTGCTGTTTAACTCAGTATCCAGCGCCAGGTTGGATTGGTTGGCAACGGTTTCCATTAAATTCAGAATATTCCGGATTAAGGCCGTATGCTGATTAAAGCTCTGCTCAGAACTCAGGTTTTGTTTGTTTGCCAGCAACAGGTTCCAGTCTTGTTGTATCGATTGCCATAATGGGGTCGATTTGAACGCAACGCCATAATGCGGTTCCATGGCTTCAATAGCTGAAATAGCCTGGTCTATTTTGGCCTCTGTTTCTACGATATCTTTCACAACATCAAGACCACCGTTCAGTTTCAATAACATATCCAATCCACGGTGCTGCATGATGCTGACCTGCAAATCCTTTACCGGGGTTAAGTCGTCAGAGACTGCCTGTTTATGCATTATAAACGCTATATCACTCTGTTTTTCTAAATAAAATTCGCCCATCAAGCCAGCCACAGTCAATAATAAAAACAGACTGCTTAATCGCATTTTTTGAGTGAATGACATTTTTTTAAAAATATTCAGCTTCTCTTTCCAATTATTGACATCCAAAGAAGCTTGTTTGCGTTTTATTTTGTCATACAGGGCTTCAGCCTCACGAATCTGTTCTCGGGTTGGTGCATAACGACATGACATAAAGGAAACCAAACGGCTATTGTTATAAATTGGCGTTATATTGGCTTCCACCCAATAATAATCGCCATTCTTGGTTCGGTTTTTTATAATGCCAACCCAGGGGTTACCTTTTTTTATTGTTTTCCATAAATCAGCAAAGACTTCCGGTGGCATATCCGGATGACGAACAAGGTTGTGATTGCTGCCGATCAATTCTTTTTCACTGAACCCGCTGATTTCGATAAAGGCTTCATTCGCTTTTGTAATAATTCCCTTAGGATCCGTTTCAGTAACCAGAATCGTCCCCTCTTTCATCATAACTTCACGATCAGTTACCGGCATATTTACTTTCATGTTCTACTCCTAAAAATCAAAAAACTGTTTATCACGATATCCTGTCCATCAAAACAGCTTTTATGTATTTATTTTTTCCAAAGGTTCTAAATGCAACAATCTTTTCACATCTAATAACATCACCATCCTGTCATGCACCGATATCAAACCCGTAATATATTCCGTGCTGATTGCTGCACCAAAATCTGGTGTTTTCTGTATTGTTCGTTCATCCACATCCAGAACATCCGAAACAGCATCCACCACAACACCCGTTCGGCGATGATCCGTTTGCAATATGATAACCACCGTCAACGCTGAATAGCCCTGATGTTGCATGCCAAATTTTTCCCGTAAATCAATAATCGGAACAATAGCACCTCTCAGGTTGATAACGCCCTTTTCATAAGCCGGCACATTCGGAACCCGAGAAACAGGTTCCCAGCCTCGAATTTCCTGAACGCTTAAAATATCGACAGCGTAACTTTCATCGCCCAGAGTGAAGCTTAAAAACTGAGCCTGACAGGCTTGAATTTTTTCACTTTCGTTGGTGTGTTCCGCGGCATTTGTTTGATCGTTATTTACGTTCATACATTTTTGTTTTGAGCTAATCGAATCAACCCTGGAATATCCAGAATTAAGGCAACCGAACCATCACCTAGAATGGTTGCCCCCGAAATACCTTCTATTTTGCGATAATTTTGTTCGAGTGATTTAATGACTACTTGTTGCTGACCGAGTAAATCATCGACAAACAAGCCGCATTTCACACCTTGGCCTTCAACGACTACCACTATTCCATCGCTGATGCGTCGGGCTTTAGCAGATGGAATATTAAACACCTCATGCATACGTACAATAGGGATATATTCATCTCGTAATCGAAAGGTTTCGCCTTTGTCAACGATTCGATTCACCTGTTCCTCGGGTATAGAAATAGATTCGAAAATCGAGCTTAATGGGATGATATAGCATTCATTACCAATCGCGATGGATTGACCGTCTAAAATAGCCAGGGTCAAGGGTAAATAAATAGAAATAGTCGAACCTTTACCCGCTTCCGATTGAATATCGATGTTACCGCCTAAACTTTGAATATTTCTACGCACAACATCCATGCCAACACCACGGCCAGAAATATCGCTTAATGCTTCCGCCGTAGAAAACCCTGGCATAAAAATCAATTCAAAGGTTTGTTTCTCGGTCAAAATGGTGCTTTCGTCGATTAACCCTTTTTCAATCGCTTTGGCTCGTAAAATATCTTTATCCAGCCCTTTACCATCATCTTTGACTTCAATCACAATATTACCACCGCGGTGATAGGCTTCTAGAATCACCGTTCCCGTTGCGGGCTTGCCTGCGGCAATTCTTTGATCGGGCATTTCTATGCCATGATCCAGGCTGTTTCGAACTAAATGAACAAGCGGGTCAGCGATCATTTCAATGACCGTTTTATCGACTTCAGTTTGCTCTCCTTTCATGATCAGCTCAATTTTTTTGCCCATTTTTGAGCTGAGGTCATGCACTAAGCGCGGAAAACGGCTGAACACAAAACTAATCGGCATCATCCTGATATTCATGACATTTTCCTGCAATATGCGGGTATGCCGTTCCAATTGTTCCAAGCCGTTTTTAAGCTGATCTAACCTGCTTAAGTCAAAATTTTCACCAATCAAGCTTAACATGGACTGCGTAATGACTAATTCTCCTACCATGTTGACTAAGGCATCAATTTTTCCTGTTTCCACCCGAATGGAACTTGAATTTTTAACATTCTTTTCAACCGTTTTTTCAGGTACTTGAGGAAATGGTTCTGGTGACGTCGTCGCAGTATCAGAGTCTTTTTTGTTGTGCTGATGCGATGGCGTTTTGTTCTCATCAACTGGAGTATTTAATGCCTCGGTGACTGAAGAAGGATGCAAGGTGCTGATTGATAAATCACATTCATCTTCGACCCAATCAAAAATGTCGTCAATCAATGTTTTATCAATGGCGCCTTTAAGCTCAAGTTGCCAGGATAAATAGCAATTTTCAGGATCCATCGTATAAACATCAGGAAGATCCTGTAAATTCAATACCATGGAGAGTTCGCCAAGTTCCTGTAATTCGCGTAAGATTCTGACAGGATCATTGCCTGTTCGAAACATACCTCGATGGGGAGTAAAATCAATTTTCCAGCCTTGTGCTGAAGAAGATTCAAGTTGGGTCGGTGGCGTTGATGTGTGGTCGATAACTGTGACCGCTTTGGCTATTTCAGAAACATTCAAGGTATTGAGTTCTTGCTGTAACTGCTGTTTGTGTTCCGCAACGGCCTGTTCATCAACACCCTGGCCTTGCTGGATAGCATTAAGCATTTCCCGTAGACAATCGACTGCGCCTAACAGGACATTGACAGTCTTATGACTGACTTGTCGGCGGCCATCACGCATTTCATCTAGCAATGTTTCCATCAGATGGGTAAAATCCGACAGCGCCGTAAATCCAAATGTTCCACTTCCTCCTTTTATGGAATGGGCTGCTCTGAAAATAGTATTGATCGTTTCAGCATCTATGTTGTCCTTATCCAGATTTAATAACCCGGATTCCATGGTGTCCAACCCTTCCAGGCTTTCTTCAAAGAAAACCTGATAAAATTGGGCCATATCTATAGGCATCATAACCTACCTTTTTGCAAAACCGGCTCCAAAACAATGATCACATTCAAATTAAAACTTTGTTGATTGTTTTCAATAGTTGTTCAGGATTAAATGGTTTAATAATCCAGCCTGTTGCACCGGCAGCCTTACCCTGCTGTTTTTTTTCCTTGCTCGATTCTGTTGTCAGTAACAATAAAGGAGTAAATTTAAAGGCAGGCAAACCTCTTAATTCCTTTACCAAACAGATGCCATCCATATTCGGCATATTGACATCAGTTATCACACAATCAAATTTTTGTGTTTTCGCCTTATTCAAGGCATCCATTCCGTCAACGGCCTCAATAACCGTATGGCCCGCGCTTGTCAGAGCAAAACTGACCATTTGACGCATAGAGGCTGAATCGTCAACAGCGAGGATGGTTGCCACACTTATCTCCTTTATCAATCGTAAAAACACACTATTTGTTAATCCAAATTTGCCAACCGTAGCATGATCTATTGATAGATAATGTTATGGCTCGGCAAAAACAAAGCTGTGCCAAGTATAGTTCATAACGATTTTTTTACACGTTTTCAGCAAAACAGATAAAAAAAGGGGAAGCTAAAAGCCTCCCCTTTTTCTATCTCGATAGACGACTCTCTTCAATTAGTCTGTGTGCTGTTTGATTGTTGTCCGCTCCCGTAATGCTTTCAAAAATGCATTAAATTCGGTCTCGCCATAGGCTTTGGCAATATTACGAACCGCAAGTTTTAGCTTCAGTTTATCTTCTTCAGACAATTTTCCTGGATTCACCTTATTCAGGCTGATGACAACCTGTGAGCCATCCACATCGGTGGTCGTTACAATAGTTGGTTTTCCAGGCAAAGGTTTGGCCGCCTTGAAAACAACCCGTTTTATGGGCAGACTCACTTCAGCATTGGCACGCTCGAGTCCGGTAATGCTATGAAGTTCGAGCTTGTATTTATCAGCCACCTCAGCCATTGTCATTCCTTTTGATAATGCCTGCCTGATTTGTCGGGCGGTTTCTTCAGCCATTTTACGGGCTTTATCTTTCTGCAATTGTGCCTTAATGGTTGATTTTACAGCATCAAAAGCTTCAGGCTGTGCAGGCTGATGCGCCAATACTCTCATAACGATTAAACGATCATTGCCTAACTCTATCGGCTCGCTATTATTGCCTTTCAAAACATCTTCCGAGAAGGCTGCACTGCGAACAGCCGGTTGTTCGGCAATACCTTGCCCTGCTTGACGAGTAAACCAATCCGTTTGCTTAATCTCTGCACCGATTTCTTCTGCAATAGGTAATAAATTATCCGGATTTTCATAGCTGACTTCGGCCATTAGCTCGCCTAGCTCATAAAAGCGATTTTCAGCACGCTCTTTTCGATAACCGGCCGCCACCTCGTCTTTGACTTCTTCAAACGACTTGGTTTTTGCCGGCGTCAATTCGGTCAATTTAATTAAATGATAGCCAAAAGCAGACTTGACCGGTTCCGAAACATCGCCAGGTTTTAACGACTTAACCGCTTCTTCAAAGGCTTTATCCATAACGCCTTCAGAAAAATAACCTAAGTCTCCGCCTTTTGGAGCCGTTAATTTATCATCGGAAATTTCAGCGGCCAGCTCATCAAAGCTTTTTTGCTGCAAAGCCTGTTTCGCTTTTAATGCACGCTCTAAAGCGGCATTATCTTCAGACTTGTTTTTATTGAATTTAAACAAAATATGACTGATTCGATAACGCGCAGGCGTTGAATATTGCGCCTTATGTTCTTCATAGTAGGTTTTTAATGCCTCATCTGTCACATCGATTTGTTTGGCCAGCTTATCCAGGCTTAATTCAACATACTCGATCTTAACTTTTTCTGGCGTTTGGAACTGATCTTTATGCTGCTCATAATAAGCCAATGCCTCCTCATCTGTCGGCACGGCAATATTCTCAGGCAAAGGAACATTAATATATTCAATATCACGTGTTTGATTTTGAATGGCAAAGAAGCGCTCGGCATCGGCCTGTGTCGCAAAACTACTCTCTATCACAGTTTTTTGCATCTGCTCCATGGCCAAAGCTTTTTTGATTCTGGCGGTAAATTCAGCCGGCGTCATGCGTTGCGTCGCTAATAATGATTTATATTTTGTTTTATCAAACTTGCCATCGGTTTGTAAAAATTCCAGGTTTTGAACAAATTCCCGTGCCGTTTGATTGGTGATAACCAAACCTTTTTCCTGTACATATTGCCACAGCACTTCATCATTAATCAGCTTTTCAAGCGCTTGTTTTTTGATCAGGGCTTCATCGAAATTCATGCCACCAAGCGATTGGGCAAATTGCTCATACGCATTATTGACATCGCGCTCAAAAAATTCCTTATCGCCGACTGTCACAACCGGGCGCTCACGGCCTCCGCCAAGGTAGTTTTGAATTCCCCATAGCGCAAAAGGCACACAAATCAATAATAAAATGACCCATGCAAATACACCTTGCGATTTTTCTCTTATCTTTGTCAGCATCTGCTTATCCTACAATCTAGCCTGTGTTAATGATCGATATTTCGCTGTAAAAGCCAAAAAAAAACCCCGAACCGTGAGGTCCGGGGTTTCGTTCTGGCGGAGCGGACGGGACTCGAACCCGCGACCCCCGGCGTGACAGGCCGGTATTC
>CAYUAE010000078.1:0-9756 GCA_964442675.1 uncultured Methylomarinum sp. | reverse complement strand
TATTTAGATAGGCAAAACAAACCCTATTACCTCTGTCGAGTCGAATTAGAGAAAAATTATGTTGGTGATAATCCTGAACAGATGAAAATTATTCCCGGTATGACTGTTCAAGTCAATATGATTACCGGTGCAAAAACGATTATGGCATATTTAATGAAGCCGGTAACCCGAGGCTTCAATAATGCATTTCATGAACGCTAAACGTTGCGGCTTTGGCGAACAAAGTCTTCAAAGTCATTCTGGGGTAAAGGTTTGCTGAAGTAATATCCTTGATAATGGAAACAGCCATGTTGATGTAAAAAGGTCAGCTGAAGATCGGTTTCTACGCCTTCTGCGATGACTTGTAATTGCATGTGTTTGGCCATGGCGATAATAGTTTCTATGATGGCTTGGTCGTTTGTATCATGGCCTATGTCTTTGACAAAATTGCGATCAATTTTTAACTCCCGAATGGGTAATAATTTCAAGTAGGCTAAGGATGAGTAGCCGGTACCAAAATCATCAATTGAGAACCAGATACCATAATCCCTGAGATGATTGATTTTATGAATAATGGCATCAAGGTCGTACAAAAATACGTTTTCTGTAATTTCGAAAATAAATAAATTTCCATCGAGTTGATATTTTTCAAGCAATTCTATGACCGTTGGAATAAAACTGTCTTGTCTTAGCTGCTTGGGGCTGATGTTGATGGAAAGCTTTTGTTGTTCATTTAACAGACCACTTTGTTGCCATTGTTGCCGATATTGGAATGCTGTTTTCAAAACCCAGTCGCCTATTTTTAAAATCAGACTGGATTCTTCGGCAATGTCAATGAATGCAGCCGGAGAGAGGACGCCTTTTTCCGGGTGATGCCAACGCAGCAGAGCCTCGGCCCCAATAACCTGTTGTTTCTGGTTGACTTGAGGTTGAAAGTAAAGGCGTAGTTGATTCTGTAATAAAGCGGAATGAAGCTCTTTTTCGATTGTCAGGCGTTGGTCTGCAGCTTCTTGCATTTCTTTGGAAAAAAATTGATATTGATTTCTGCCGGCTGCCTTTGCGCGATATAAAGCGGTATCGGCTTGCTTGATCAGGTCATGGATTTCTGTGTCAGGTTGGGGAAATAGCGTGATACCGATGCTCAAAGTCAAATGATAGCTATGATCTTTAAGATAAAATTCTTTTGCCAGGGCCTGTTGGATTTTTTCAGTCACGATATGCGCATGGGCGATGGCGCTATCTTCAGTGTCACCCAGTTCGGTGAATAAAATAATGAACTCATCGCCGCCTAGTCGTGCAGCAGTATCTTCACCGCGGAGTTGAGTGCGAAGGCGTTGTGCGATCTGTTTTAGCAGTTCGTCGCCGATGTCATGTCCAAGTGAGTCATTCAGATTTTTGAAATGGTCAAGGTCTATGAATAGAATGGCGCCGAATTTGTGGTGGCGCATCGCGGCAGTGACGGCATTTTTTAGCCGATCAAGAAACATGCGGCGATTGGGTAAATGAGTTAATGGGTCAAAAAAAGCCAGTTTTTTAATTCGTTCTTCCGCTTCGACTTGTTCAGTGATGCTAATGCCCGCCCCGCGCAGGCCAATCAGTGTCTGGTTTTCATCAAACAATCCGCCACCGCGGATTTGTTCCCAAACAACGCGGCCATCGGGGAGGGTGTTTTTTAGCCTTAGTGAAAATTTTGTTTGCTTATGCTTTGCCATATTAAGCAAAATATCTTTTAGCTGGGTCTTTTTGTCTTCCGGCATATATTCAAATAACTTGCGGCCGATGAGTTGCTCGGCCCGATAGCCTTTAATCGTATGGCATTGTTCAGATATGTATGTAATGCGGCCGTCGGCATCAGTTTCCCAGACATAAGCGCCGGTTATGGCATGGACATGCTGAAAGCGGTCGGCATTGTTTTGTATTTGTTGGTGTAATTGATATTCTTCGGTAACATCGTGAAAGACCAGAATAATGCCGAGAATAGAACCATTGTCATCTTTAATGGGGGCGGCGCTATCGGCAATCTGGTATTCAGTTCCGTCTTTTGCAATCAGCGCGGTATGGTTGGCTAAACCAACAATCTGGCCGTGTTCCATGACTTTTTCCACTGGGTTTTGCGCGGGCTTGCGCGTTATTGCATTGATAATATGGAAAACACGGGTTAAGGGTTGGCCTTTAGCTTCAGAGAAGTGCCAGCCGGTCAGAGACTCTGCAACTGGATTCATGCGTGTGATTTGGCCTTTGCTATCGGTGACAATGACGGCATCACCGATTGAATTAAGTGTTACATCCAGGCGTTTTTCGCGTTCCCGTAAGTCGCGTTCTATTTTTTGACGTAATTCTTCCAGCTGAATTTTTTCCAGCGCATAAGACAGGTCAAGGCTTAAATCTTGCAGCAGTTGCACAATTTCGGGACCGAAAAACTGGGGCTGATCAGAATAAAGGGCAAGCTGGCCCATTGTTTTATTGAATTGAGTCAGCGGGAAGAACGCGCAGGATTGTACAGGTGCTACAGGTCGTTGTGGCAATGCGTGTGTCGTGTTGTGCACATCATTGATGATGAGGGGAGTCGTGTCTAAATGATTATTGGGGGCAGGTGCTTGTATGACAAGGCTGGGATCTAACTGCGAGGAGCCTGCGGAAACGACAATAGAGTTGTCAGTCTGACTCAGTGTGGCTTGGGCAAAAATGAAGCCATCGTGTGCAACAATAATTTGGCAAGCCTCTTGTAATAAAGTGCGTGCATCGTTGACGCGGGTCATCATCTGATTCGCCTGACTGAGCGTTTGGTAGAGGTTTTTCTGCTGTAAAAGGAGGTTTTTGCTGATTGTCAGACGGGTGACTAATTGGTTGAAGGCTTGACCTAAAGTCGCTAATTCCCCTTTGCCTGTTAAATGGATTTGTACGGGATGCTCTGTTTTAGCAAACTGAATCATCTGGCGACTGAGGTAATCAACCGGTTTTGTTACCAGGCGATTCATTATGGCAATGAGCAGTAGCGATAACAGGAGAGAAACGGAGATAAAGACCAGGCTTTCATTCCATGAGTCATAATAGAGTTGAGCCAGTGGCTGAGACAAATCATAGCTCAGAACCAATACACCATACTTCAGGGATCTGAGTTCACCGTTTTTGCTGGGGGCCTGGACTGGATAATAGGCTTGAATCAAAACCGGGTGCTGAAGCGTGATGAGTTGGGCTTGTTTTTTCTGCAAGACCTGTTTGAATGTTTCGGCAGAAAAATAAGGGTAAACCTCGGCAATATTTTTACCAACCCAGTCATAATGGATCGACTCAATGATGACGCCATGCTCATCTGCGAGAACGAATGTAGATACTTCTGGAATGGTCGCCAGTGTGCTGAATTCGTAAGCAACCATATCATTGGTTTCGGTAGCGGTTTCAAGTAAACGTTGCAGTCTCGCCATGTTGAACTGAATAAAGCTCTGGCTTTGTTTGAGTAAATTCAGCCTATGCTCATGACTATGATAGAAAAACAGGCCGATAATCATGCTGCTGGTAAACGCAAAAATGAGCAAAGGCAACCAAATCCGTAAATTGATTGTTTTCATGATTTAGCATCCTTACTGAGAAACTGTCCATTGAGAAAGCCCTGCAGGGGGACATCACGATACAGTAATTTTTTTTTCAGCATCAAGTCTAACAATCGTTGTACGGTTGGAGATAACAAGGCTTGCCCCTGTCCTAATAAGGCGATATTTTCGATTCGAGAGGGGATTTTGATGCCGTCATATTGTTTGGCCGCCATATCACTGGAGATATGCATGCGCGGTGCTATTTTTTCAATTGCCAGAGTGGGGTGAGCGTGAAGATAGTCTAAGGCTTTGAAGTAGCCGGCAAGCAATTTCCGAATCACTTCAGGATGTTGATTGGCAATGTTTTTGCGAACGACTAATACATCAACGATACGATTTGGAATATGGCGGCTATCAAACAGGTTATTCGCGCCTTGAGCTAATAGCTGTGTTTTGATAGGCTCAAAAGTCACCACAGCATCAACCTGCTGTGTATTAAAGGCCTGTTGGTGTTCGTTGGCGGTCAGGGGAACAATCTTGATATCGGCAGACGTTAATTGTGCCTCAGTTAGTGCGCTATCCAGTAAAATAGCGCCCACTGCGGTGTTTTCAACCCCTACTGTTTTATTTTTCAGTTGTGCAAGTGTTTTGATTTCAGGTTGGCTGAGTAGAGCATCAGCACCCTGTGAAAAATCAAAAACCAAAATAATCTGAATATCATCTTCGGTTTGTTTTAACGACAACGCCTCATCAAGGGTAAGTGCAGCAAGTTCCAGCATGTGATGACGGAAGGCGTGCATGACATCGGTCGCCGATGGCATTTGAACCAGTTTTACTGCCAGGTCATCGTAATAGCCTTGTTTTTGGGCCAGGTGTAAGGTTTCGTAACCAATCCAGACATTACTCCCTAAGCGCAGAGGTTTTTCAGGCGGCTTGCATCCTGCCAGCAGGATAGATAATCCTATAAACAATAGAAGCACACATGCTCTGGCTATGTTGCCAAAAAAACTCATTATGGGACCTGCGTAATACGTGTTAGTTTTGATTATAGGTTATAGCCTGGCAGTTGTCAGGTGGAGACGCTTGATGTTAAAGAGAAATGGTAGAGTGTGTGAGATTTATCACACAGAGCCTGGACGCTATTTTCCAGGCTCTGTGTATCACTTGAATCCGTGACTTCATTGCGGGCTGCTATCCACATTGAAATCACGAGGGCAGGTGTTATTCAGGCGAACAACAATTCTTGATAACTGACTGAAAAATCGTCCATCAGCGAAATGGCGAGGGGGAGCTGTTTTTCGTCGTTTAATTCAAACGCATTGATGCCGACTTTGGTCATATAAAAAACCTGGTCAACCATAAAATTGCCGCTGGCGCGAATTTCACCGTCATACTGATAACGGTCGCGCAATAGCTTGGCCTGGGAAAATCCCCGGCCATCAGTAAAGACCGGGAAGTGCAAGTCGATCAGGTCGAAATGCGATAAGTCCTGAGCAATATCGGCAACATTGTCGCTTGATTGTAAGCGCAGGCCCAGTTGCGCAGCATGCTGCTGTAATTGTGGCTTTTCGGCCTGCCAGCGCGATAAGCTGATAATCACGTTACCTGTTGGCAGGGCTTGGTCATCCTCGATAAACGACCAGTTGTTTTCGATAATTTGGCGATCTTTAATGATTTGCATAAACGTGCTCTTTAAAAGGGTCAATGCCAATACGGTTGACGGTTTCCAGGAAGGTTTCTTCTTCGTGTTGGCGCTGTTTCAGATAAACATCTAAAATCTTACGAATCGCCGGTGTGATTTCATTTTTGGCGACCGCAGGTCCTAAGCGTTTTCCGATGGCTGCTTCATTTTCGGAGGAGCCGCCCAAGGTAATTTGATACCATTCACTGCCCTTTTTATCGACACCTAAAATACCGATATGGCCGACACTTTGATGGGCACAGCCATTCATGCAGCCAGACATATTGATTTTCAATTCGCCGATATCATGAACATAATCAATATCATCTAAAGCCTCGTTGATTTCGCGTGCGACGCCAATGGAGCCGGCATTTGCCAGGCTGCAAAAATCAAGCCCCGGGCAGCAAATCATATCGGTTGCCGTGCCGATATTGGGTGTTGCCAGTTTAATATCGACCAAACGCTGCCATAATGGGAATAAATCGGCTTGTTTGACATCTGCCAGAACCAGATTCTGCCGGTGTGTCGTGCGTACTTCGCCAAAGCTGTATTGGTCGGCTAAATCAGCAACTACATCAAGCTGTTCGGCGGTAATATCGCCTGGTGGTGAGTCAGGCGCTTTCAGCGACAGCATGACATTACGGTAGCCCGGCTGTTTATGGGCGCAAACATTCTTTTCCAGCCAGCGGGCAAATGCCGGATTTTGTTGCTGGTGTGTGCTTAAGCTTTGATCTTGATCGGCATTCGGATCATAGGCTGGGGGTCTGAAAAAGCTTTTGATATGATCAATTTTTTCTTGTTTCAAGATAAGCTTATCCCTGTTTTTCAGCCATTCCTGTTCGACTTTCTCACGGATTTTATCGATGCCTTCTTCGCGGACTAAGATTTTAATGCGCGCCTTGTATTTGTTATCGCGGCGGCCGTACAGATTGTAAATGCGCAAAATGGCATCGAGATAAGCGAGCAGATATTTAGGTTCCAGAAAGGCTTTGATTTCGGTGCCAATTATCGGCGTTCTGCCGAGTCCGCCACCAACCAGAATACGGAAACCGGTTTCGCCCTGAGCGTTTTTAACGATATGGACGCCAATGTCGTGGAATTGTGTTGCCGCGCGATCAGTTGCCGAACTGCTGACGGCGATTTTGAATTTGCGGGGTAAATAAGCAAATTCAGGATGCAATGTGGTCCATTGGCGAATAATCTCGCACCAGGGTCTTGGATCTTCCAACTCATCCGGACAAACACCTGCAAGGTGGTCGGTTGTCGTGTTGCGCATGCAGTTGCCGCTGGTTTGAATAGCATGCATCTGGACGCTGGCGAGCTCGGCCAGAATATCAGGCACTTGTTCCAGTTTAGGCCAGTTATACTGAACATTCTGGCGCGTGGAAAAATGGCAATAACCTTTGTCATATTTACGGGCAATTTCAGCCAGCTTGCGAACCTGTTTTGAGGCAAGCAGGCCATACGGAATTGCGACTCTAAGCATTGGTGCATGGGTCTGGATATACAGACCATTCATCAGGCGCAGGGCGCGAAACTCATCTTCACCGATTTCGCCTTTCAGATAGCGTTCGGTTTGCCCGCGATATTGGGCCACCCGTTCATCGACAAGCGTTTGATCGATATCGTTATATTGATACATGGACTAGGTAAGATCATTTAATAGGAAGCGTTAATGATATACTGGGATTGATTAAATGACAAAGATAAATAGATGGTGATAATATAGCCGGTTGTTTGTTATTACCATTCTTACGACTTGGTGGACTGCGCTTTAGCGCTGGTCTTCCGGTTGAAAAATATTCACAATTTCAATATTTACAAAGGGTAGGGGGTTGTTTTGTTACGCTTAATGATTATTCTGGCAGGTGTCTTGCTAGGGCCGCAAGTGGCAATGGCCGCGGAATTTACCAATCTGGGGCTGACGGGAACAGAACGGGGGATTTATACCGTTCTGATTTTTATCATTGCCTATGGCTTTGTCATGGCCGAAGAGTTTACCGGGCTACGGAAATCCAAGCCGGTTATTTTGGCAGCCGGTATTATTTGGGCGCATGCTGCGATACTGGCGAGCGAGGCCGGTGTTTCAACCGAAGATTTGCATGAAGCGTTTGAATTTAACCTCAAAGAATACGCCGAGTTGATGCTGTTTTTGCTGGTCGCGATGACTTATATCAACGCGATGGCTGAGCGCAATGTATTTGAAGCCTTGCGCTCATGGATGGTCAGGCGTGGCTTTGGCTATCGGAAATTGTTCTGGATTACCGGCATCATCACCTTCTTTTTGTCGGCGGTTGCCGATAACCTGACTTCCGCCCTGTTAGTTGGTGCGGTGGTACTGGCGGTCGGTGGTAATAATGAAAAATTTGTTTCTATCGGCTTTGTCAATCTCGTGGTTGCCGCTAATGCCGGTGGCGCCTTCAGTCCTTTTGGCGATATTACGACCTTGATGGTCTGGCAGGCAGGCTATGCGGAATTTTTTGATTTCTTTAAATTATTTATCCCTTCGGTAGTTAACTATGTTGTGCCGGCTGCCATCATGTATATGGCTGTGCCTGATGAATACCCTGAAGAATCGCATGAGGCGGCTGTTCAGATTAAGCCGGGTGGCATCGTGGTTTGTGTTTTGTTTGCATTGACAATCACCATCGCAGTGAGCTTTAAACAGGTGCTGCACTTGCCACCTTTTATGGGTATGATGGTGGGCCTGTCTATTTTGATGATATATGGCTACCGCATAAATTTACTTTATGGCTCTATAGAAACAAGTGGCAAATTTGATATTTTTGAAAAAGTCCGTGATGCCGAATGGGATACTTTATTTTTCTTCTTCGGTGTGGTTTTCTCGGTCGGTGGCTTAGGCTATATCGGTTATCTGGAATTGCTGTCTGGTGCCATGTACGATGGCCTGGGACAGACTGGAGCTAATATCCTGGTCGGTATCCTGTCGGCTATCGTCGATAATATTCCGGTGATGTTTGCGGTATTGAGCATGAATCTGGATATGGATCTGTATCAATGGTTACTGGTGACATTGACGGCTGGCGTCGGTGGGTCGATGCTCTCCATTGGGTCGGCGGCGGGTGTTGCGTTGATGGGGCAATCCAATCACAAATACACCTTTTTCAGTCATCTGAAATGGACGCCTGCGATTGCGGCAGGTTACGCAGCCAGTATTTTTGCGCATTATCTGGTTAATGGCTAGTTCATCGGCGGTTTGATATAAAACAGGGCAATCCGGTGGGTTGCCCTTTTTTTTGTCTGATGGTGCGTATTATGGCTTGGAGAGGTGTATGGTTATGAAAAAGATCGGCTGGGATGGATTTAAAATTTATCTGCAGCCGGTTGTGTTGCAGATGGTATTTCTGGGGTTTTCCGCAGGCTTGCCTTATTTGTTGGTTTTCTCGACGCTGTCGGCCTGGCTGCGGGATGAAGGCGTCACCTTATCGGTGATTGGCTATTTCAGCTGGGTCGGTGTGACCTATTCCATCAAGGTGTTTTGGGCGCCGGTTGTCGATCGCTTACCGTTACCTATGATGACCCGGCTGTTCGGTAAGCGTCGCAGTTGGATGTTATTGGCGCAAACCGGTATAGCCTTGGGGTTGGTCGGTATGGCGCTGGCTGATCCACACCTGCAGTTGCAATACATTGCCTTGCTGGCGGTTTGGGTGGCGTTTTGTTCGGCAACGCAGGATATTGTTGTCGATGCTTACCGGATTGAAGCGGCTGTGCCGGCGTACCAGGGGGCAATGGCCGCCGCTTATGTGTTTGGTTACCGAGTTGCGTTATTGGTGGCCGGGGCTGGTGCCTTTTATATTGCCGATTTTGCTGATTGGCGAACGGCTTATTTAAGCATGGCGGCGATGATGTCAGTCGGCGTGATGACCGTGTTACTGATAAAAGAGCCTGTACATGAAGCCGATCGCATTGCGCAGGCCGCGGAAAAGGTGGTTGAAGAGGCTCTGGGCGTTGGAAAGATCCGCTCGCGCTGGAATAAGCTTGTAGTGGCCGTGTCTGACGCCATTATTGCGCCGTTTGTCGAATTTTTTGTTCGTAATGGTCAAAAAGGCATACTGATTTTACTGCTGATTGCGATATATAAGCTCAGCGATATTACGATGGGCGTGATGGCGAATCCGTTTTATCTGGATTTAGGCTTTACCAAGACAGAAATTGCCGAGATCAGCAAGGTTTTTGGCTTTTTTATGACTATTTTGGGGGCTTCTTTGGGGGGTGTTCTGGTGTTGCGGTATGGCATCATGCGACCACTGCTATTAGGTGCTATTCTGGTTTCGGTGACGAATCTGCTGTTTGCGTTTCTGGCGTTATCGACGCCTGATTTAAGCTTGTTGGCGGCAGTGATCAGCGCCGATAATCTGAGTGGCGGTATCGCGACGGCAGTTTTTATTGCCTATTTATCCAGTTTGACCAATACAGCCTATACCGCCACTCAATATGCGCTGTTCAGCTCCTTAATGACATTGCCGGCCAAATTATTAGGTGGCTTCTCTGGTGAAATTGTCGAGCAATTCGGCTATCCGGTATTTTTTGTTTATGCTGCTG
>CAYUAE010000077.1:3046-9797 GCA_964442675.1 uncultured Methylomarinum sp. | reverse complement strand
TATCGTCAATACGCTGACTTGATCGATTTCAGGATCATAACCATTTTTATAGTTTATGATCATTTAATCTAACGTAAAAAGCCCTTCCAGAACAGCCTCGCAACCGGCTTCGCTGCGAGGCTGTTTTATGAAAGGGAGTTGATATGAAATGATTGACTTGCCGATTATATCAAGCTAATGAGAATGCCCGCTTTTCAACTCATGGCCCTCTGCATCATAAAAACCACTGGCGCCATGTGATACGAAGCCTAAGTGAATAAGCTTGCGCAGAAAAGGGTCGGACTCGTTGTCGCCGATATCAATATAATCTGTCGTTTTATAAGCGGCACGCTGATTAAAAGCCTGTTTAACACGATCTGCCGCCGTGACCATTTCCTCAAGCTGCCAAGTTTCATGCCTATCCTGGGTTTTTACGCTGTAGCGCATAGGCAATTTCAAGGCCACATTCCAGTCTAAGCTGGCCTGACGTTTTGGGGAATTCATTACCCGCACCTGTGTCAGCGAGCAGCCTTCGCCCCGAGTCGCCTCAAGCGACATCGCCTGTACTGCCGGATCGGCTATAATCTGCCACTTTGCAGCCCAATGTTTTGGGTCCGCACGTTTTCCAAGATCTTCAGGCATATACTCGATACCTTGCTTATCCTTATCAAACCAGCTCGTCAGATGCAACGTACCGTGACCAGAACGCTCCCATTGTTCGGCAAGCCCCCGGTCTGGATAGACATATAACACCCGGTTACCATCACGCCATAACTCCATATGCCGTGTCTTCGTTGTTTTTTTCTTTAAATCAACGATCGTCTGTTGATAACGGATACCAATGAGTTTCGGGGATTCCGTACATGCTTCAGAAGCATTGACAATGCCTACCACCATCATCAGCAATAATATGAAAGTATACGGAATTAGCCGCCGATTAAATTGGAAAACAGCGGGGAGCACAAGGCTCCCCGCTTTGATATCCGCTTTTTGAAAAACGGTATCAATCATCATCTCTGCTCCATGCCATCAACTCATCCCATCTACCTTTACCGCCACGATGCATGTTTTTTCCAGCTTCCTTTTCTAATTTCGCCGCTGCATTCATGATATGGAAGATAATGTTTTGTTCTTGCGTACCGCCCAGCAAATGCGCGCCGGGCCCTTTACCATAAATCACCACATCTTCACCCGCATGCGTTTCTGAACTGCGTGGAATCAACGCTTCCTGATGAAAACCCGGTGCTTCGGTATCGACACCGGTCAGATCTACCCGGCCTTCAGTAATAGGCAAGCCATAACCTGCATCGGCATCGGTTTCATCGCCTAAGTCACGAAATCCCCGACCATTGGTATAACCCAATGTAGTATAGGGAAGATCATCCGCTGCCAACGCCGGCTCATTTTCACCGACACTGACCAATTTGCCCAGAATTGGATTACCACGCTTAGGATATCCAGCGATCGTAAACACATGGCTGTGATCGGCCGTAACCAGAATCAAGGTGTCCTCCATATCCGCTGTATCAATAGCCGCCTGCACAGCTTTTGCCAATTCTATAGTATCTGTCAGTGCGGTATATGCGTTGCCTGCATGATGACCATGATCAATTCGACCCGCTTCAACCATCAGAAAATAACCTTTCCGATTATTATCAAGAATCCGGATGGCCTTTTCAGTCATTTCTGTCAGCGATGGTTCACCGGCAATATCATTACTGCGGTCAGCCTCATACTGCATATGCGATTCATTGAACAACCCCAACACCTTCGAGGTCGACTCAGGGTCAATATTGTAGAATCCGGATTGTTCGTAAACATAAACACCATCAGAATAGCGCGTTTGCCACTCCTGAATCAGGTTTCGACCATCGGTACGATCCCCTTCGACTGCACTACTGGCATCAGGGCTATTAAACGCCGCATCCTTAGGTAGAAAATGCCGGCGACCACCCCCCATAGCCACATCGATACCGTCAATATGACGTGCCTGTGGGAAACGCCTTTTCAGCATGCTTTCAAAATCAACCAGCTGTGCAGCAATATCAACACAGCCTGCTGCAATCGCCGCGGCCGGCATATCGGAATTATCTTCCCAATTACGTTCGACTGATTTAGCATAAGTCGCTGCCGGTGTCGCATGCGTGATACGCGCTGTCGTCACCACGCCGGTTGATTTGCCGGCAATTTCGGCCAACTCCAGTGCGGTGACTAATTCATGCCCGAATGCTGACCGACAATCACCTCGACTGACATGTTCATCCACACCTAAGACTCCGATATTGGTTTTCACACCCGTCATGATTGCCGTCATAGTCCCGGCGGAATCAGGTGTTTGTGCATCGACATTATAGGTTTTTGCCATCGCGGTATATGGAAACAGGTCAAAACTGAGCATATTTTCTTCACCCGGCTGACCTTTAAGCTGGCCTTCGAGAATACGCGCGGCAGTAATCGTCGATACCCCCATACCATCACCGACAAACAGGATGATGTTTTTGGCTTTTTTACGTTCATGCATCTTCGGCCGGTGCTTGATAACCTCAGCGCCTTCTACAAACCAGTGATTTGTCGCCTGATAAGCAGGGACAATACGATTTCTATCGGCTGACGCATCACTGATAAAAGCCAGCATCAATGTGCCAGCTAAAGCAGTAAAATTGATTTTCATGATTTTTCCCGATTATATTTTGTTAGTGTTATGCAGCATCAGCGGCTATTTTTTTAAGTCCACTGACTATGCTGATTATCCAGCGATGCCATGACATTTATATGACGCCTCCATGACAAAGCGGTGACAACACGAAACCAAACCCTGTCCAGAAAAAAACATGATCTGTTCAGATATCCTTAAGGAAACTTGTCCTAGAATGGCGGTTTGAACTAACACATTGACTGAGGGTATAAAAAATGAAAACCATAAACCTCTTAATTGCTGCATCGCTCGGACTTTCTTTAACCGCTTGTGACAAAGCGCAAGAAGGCGAGCAGACCGCGACAAGCAATACGCCATCTGCTGCAGAACAAACCCAAGAAAAGGCTAACAATACAGCATCTACTGTTTCCGAGTCGTTAACCGGCAGCCTGGAAAAGGCTAAAGAAGCGGCGGCCAATGCAGCAAGCGCAACATCTGACACAGCCGCCAATATCACTGAAACCGGCCAGGATGCGGTCGGTTCTGCAGCTGATGCGGCTAAAAATGCTGCATCCACGGCTGTTGACAGTGCAAAAAAAATGGCTTCTGATACCACAACTGCCGCCAGTGATGCCGCTACAGCCGCTGTCGAATCAGGCAAACAAGCAGTAAGTGATGCTGCAGATAAAACAGCCACGGCGGTAACTGAAACGATCAATAACGCAAAAACAGCGGTGACTGAAAAAGCCGCCTCGCTAACAGAATCAGTCAGCAAGCCCGTTACTGATACGGCCACAAAAACGTCAGAAAAAGCAGCTGCAGTGAAATCAGCAGCCGATGCATTAAATGGTTTGACTCAATAGCTTTTCAGCTTATCAAAGCCAAGGGGATGCCTGAATCAATCATCGGGCATCTCCAGCATCTCACAGGCCAGACGCGCCATATTTTCAGATCCGCCGCCCTCTCCCAGTTTTGCCTTCACCTCTGCTAAATCATGCAATATCCTCTGCCGGTAATCCACATCCTGCAACAGGCGCCAGGTTTCATCGGCCAGGGCTTTAGCATTGGCATCAGCCTGAATCAGTTCTTTAACCACCTCGCGACCGGCGATAATATTGGGCAGACCAATAAATGGAATGTTTACCAACATTCTACCCAGCCAATACGTCAACATCGATAACTTATAGACAATCACCATCGGCACCTGAAGCAGTGCTATTTCCAATGAAGCCGTTCCTGATGCTGTCATCACTGCATCGGCACATTGAATGACATCATAGGGTTGCGATTTAATAACTTTGATATCGAGAGGACAACCTTCAAGATAAGGCGCCAATACCGTGTCGGCAATAGAATCGGCTTGCGGTAACACGAACTGCACATCAGAAATACGCTGTTTTAACAACACCGCCGCGTCCAGCATCAGCGGCAACAAGCGCCGGATTTCATTGATCCGGCTGCCAGGCAACAAGCCAACCACAGGTTTTTGTGCATCCAGTTCAAAGACATCGAAATCTTCTTTCCGGGTCCGTAATGGCTTCACCTTATCGACAGAAGGATGGCCGACATAGCGCACCGGCACACCGTGCTCTTCATAATAAGGCGTTTCAAAGGGAAAGATCACCGCCATCATATCGATCGCTTTACCATAAGTCACAACACGCCCCGGGCGCCAGGCCCAAACCTGCGGACTGACATAAAACAAGACCTTGATGCCGAGCTGTTTGGCAAAACGCGCCAGTTTCAGATTAAATTCCTTATAATCCACACACACCAGTAAATCCGGTCGCTCCTCTTGCAACAACCGCTTCATCGCGGCCAATGCCGCGCGAATTTCACCATAATGGCGCAGAATTTCAACCAGACCGATAACACCAATAGCCGATGAATCCACTCTGACATCGATGCCGGCCTCACGCATTTTTGCCGCCCCCATGCCTAAGCCCTGAACGGCAGGCTTTTGCTGCTTTAAATGCTTGAACATGCTGGCGGCGTGTTGATCGCCCGACGACTCGCCGGCGCTGAACAGAATTTTGACCGGTTTCTGCGTCATCGATCAGGCAACCGTTTTAATCACATTGACAATGTCATGAATATTCTCCTCACTCAACATCGGACAAATCGGCAAGGAAAAACAACGCGCCGCGACCGATTCGGTCATCGGCAACGAGAACCCGGCATAATCGGCTTTGAAGACATTTTGCCGGTGCAACGGCACCGGATAATACACCGCACAGCCAATTTGTTCGGCTTGCAAGGCTTCAATAATCCGGTCACGATTGTCCGACAGCAACGTATATTGATGATAAACATGCTCGCCTATGCCATCTTCATAAGGCGTCTCCAGCGGCAAATCGGCCATCAGCTCCGAATACAAATGCGCCGCCTTACGCCGCGCCTGATTGTACTTTTCGATGCGTTTCAATTTAGCCCGCAACACCACCGCCTGCATCTCATCCAAACGACTGTTATAGCCAATGACGTCATGATAATAGCGCTGTTTCGAACCATGATTACGCAGCATTCTCAGCATGTCGGCGGTTTCATCCGACTGTGTCACCACCAGGCCGCCATCACCGAATGCACCCAGGTTTTTACTGGGAAAAAAACTGTATCCAGCGGCATCACCAACCGATCCGGTTTGCTGACCATTGACGCGGGCGCCAAATGATTGCGCACAATCTTCAATCAATTTCAAATCATATTGCTCGCATAAGGCTTTAATCGCCATCAAGTCAACCGGCTGACCAAATAAATGCACCGGCATAATGGCTTTGGTTTTTGCGCTGATCGCAGCTTCGATCGTTTCTGGCGTAATATTGAAGGTTTTAGCATCAATATCCACAAATACGGGTTTAGCACCAACATATTTAATCGCTTCTGCCGTTGCGATAAACGTAAAAGCCGAGGTAATCACCTCATCACCTTCGCCAATCCCGGCCGCCCTTAGCGCAAGATGCAAAGCATCGGTGCCTGAGGCACAGCCTATCGCATGTTTAACACCCAGATAATCGGCCGCTTCCTGCTCAAAAGCCTGCACATTCGGGCCTAAAATAAACGTACACTGCTCTATCGTTTGCGCCAGCCCTTGCTCGACTTCCTCTTTGATTTCGGCATACTGGGCCTTCAGGTTGACCATCGGTATCATGTTTTTTCCTTATCCGTTTGTAGTAAATTGGTGATTTCAATAGCTGTCGCTAACGCCTTGCGGCCGGCTTCGCCCGAAACCAACGGTTCTTTTCCGGTTTGAATACAATCAATAAAATGTTTAATTTCTTCCAATAAAGCATCGCCATTTTCAAACACCGATTCTTCAGTCAAAATTTCAGGAATACCCGGAAACATTTCCTCATCACCGGTACGATGTTTGGTCAACACACGGTTCTGAAAATCGACTGCCACATACGAACAGGGCTTGAACATGCGCATTTTGCGCTCCATTTTCATACTGATGCGACTCGCCGTCACGTTCGCTACACAACCATTTTCAAACGTCAGTCGCGCGTTGGCGATATCGATGCCTTGCGTCAGCACAGCCGTACCACAGGCTTCCATTCTGTCGATATTTGAATCGACCAGTGACAAAATAATATCGATATCATGAATCATCAGATCCAGCACCACGCTGACATCATTGGCTCGCGGATTAAATGGTGACAGCCTGTGTGATTCGATAAAAATCGGCTGGCTGTCCATTTCGCCTAAGCCCATGATGGCCGGGTTAAAACGCTCTAAGTGGCCTACCTGCAAAATGCGCTGATTTTTCTCGGCAATCTCAATCAGCTCATCGGCCTGCTCAACCGTCACCGTAATGGGCTTTTCCACCAGCACATGACTGCCCGCCTGCAAAAAGTCTTTAGCGACCGCATAATGCAAACTCGTGGGGACGACAATACTTACCGCATCGACCTGTCCCAATAAAGGCTGATAGTCGGTCAGCGCCTGAGCACCCCATTTTTCGGCCACGTCTTTGGCTGTTTCTTCATTGATATCGACAACCGCGACTAACTCGCAATCATCCAGACCTGCATATTTTTCAGCATGAAACTTGCCCAGATAGCCCGTTCCAATGACTGCACATTTCAGTTTTGCCATATAAAAACTCAATTGATTTCACGATACAACATCATGCAAAAA
>CAYUAE010000077.1:0-2946 GCA_964442675.1 uncultured Methylomarinum sp. | reverse complement strand
TACTTACTGTCATTCGTATTTTTCAGCCTTACTGCAAACGCACAATCAGACTCCCCCCGTATCACCGAGCCTGAATCGGAACTTACGCTTAATCAGGCGCTGAACCTGGCGATAACGTACAATCCCGAGCTTTCAGCCTATCTGGCCGATATCAATGCCAAACAAGGCTTGTCCTTACAAGCCAGCCTGTTACCCAATCCTCAACTCCAGGCCAGCGCCTCCAATTTCGGCAACAACAAATTCAAAGGTTATGACGGTACCGCGATCACACTGGGATTGAGCCAGTTGATTGAATTAGGCGGCAAACGGTCGGCACGCAGCAAAGCGGCACAACTCGATCAACAGCTGGCGATCCGGCGTTATGAAAACAAACGCCTGACCTTGCTGGCGCAAACTGCCGAAGCCTTTATCCGCCTGTTAGCGGCGCAAAAAAATGTCGAACTGCAACAAGACCTGCTGAAATTATCCAAAAATGTCGCCCATATCGCCGATGTTCAGGTCAGAGTCGGCAATGTTTCCCCATTACAAGCGACCAAGGCCCGAATTTCTCTGAGTTCAGCACAGATTGCCCTGCGTCAGGCAGAGCGGCAATTACAAAACAGCCGCAAGCAATTAGCCGTGTTCTGGGGAAATCCATCGCCTCACTTTTCCCAGGCTACAGGCCAACTGGAACAGATTAAAGCCCTGCCCGAGCTGACCAAATTATTAAAGCAGCTCGATAACAACCCCGACTTAAAACAAGGCCTGACTGAAATCAATAAACGCCGCGCCAGTATTGAAGTCGAAAAGAGCAAAGCCATCCCGGATGTTACCTTAAATGTTTCCGGCAATAATTATGTCAATAGAGATGATTACAACATCAACGCCGGCTTTAGTATTGACCTGCCGGTATTTGACCGCAACCAGGGTAATATTCAATCGGCTACCCACGGGCTGACCCAGGCCAATGCCCAATACAGCGCCATTCTGGCCCGCATTCAGACCGAACTGGAAAACAACTATCAGGCATTGAGCACGGCCTGGCAAGAAATCAAGACATTGAAAGACGATGTCATTCCCAACGCCGAACAGGCTTTTCAGTCCGCGCAAAAAGGCTATCAGGTCGGTGAATTTAATTTCCTGACCGTTCTCGACGCACAACGCACCCTGTTTCGCGTCAAATCACAATATCTAAAAGCACTGACTGACTATCATCAGAGCACCATCCGTATTGAAAAATTACTGGGGCACTCATTTGAGAGCCGCACAAACAACCTGACCGGGAGCCTGTAAATGATTCGCAACTATTTAAAATTATTACCCCTTCTCACAGCGGTTACTTTATTCAATTCAAGTTACCTCAACCCGGCCTACGCTACTGAAGAACACGCCGATCATGGTGAGCAGGAGGGTCATGAACATCATGATGAGGAAGCCTTAAAGCTTAGCCCGCAACAACTCAAAGACTTCTCTATCCAGTTATCACAGGCAGGTCCCGGCGTCATTCGCAAAACACTGGATTTGACCGGTGAAGTCATCGTCGAACCCGACAGGTTATATCATGTCGTTCCGCGTGTTGCCGGTGTCGTGCAAAAAGTCTACAAACAACTGGGCGATGAAGTTAAAGCCGGTGAAGTACTGGCGCAGCTGTCCAGCCGGGAGTTGGCCAATGCCAAAGCCGAATTTGTCGCTACCGATAGTTTACTGAAACTGGCAAACAGCAACCTGCAACGGGATAGGCAATTGTACCGAGGAAAAATCACCTCCCGCAGGCAATATCAGGCCGCTAAACAAGCGCAAATTGAAGCAGCCATTCGGCAAAAAGCAGCTAAACAACGCCTGCAGGCCTTAGGTTTAAGCCTTGAAGACATTGACAGGCTGGTCAAAGACCAGGACAAAGATCTAACGCTTTATGCTTTAAAAGCACCGGCCGATGGCGTGATTATTGCCAAACATGCCAGTCATGGTGAATTACTCGACACCACAACCCGCAGCTTCACTATCGCTGACCTGTCCCGTGTCTGGGTCAATCTAACGCTGTATCAAAAAGACTTAAACTTGGTTAAAACTAACCAGAAAGTCTTTATCAATAACCGTTTTAGCAAGCAATCAGACGTTACTGCACAATCTCAGATCAGCTGGATCAGCCCGGTACTCGATATAAAAACCCGTAGCGGCATTGCCCGGGTTATCCTGGATAACAGCCAAAACCTTTGGCGCCCCGGTGCGTTTGTTTCAGCACGCGTCGTACTTTCTGAAACACCGGCCAAAATTGTCATCCCATTGACGGCATTACAAAACATCGATGGCAATTATGTTGTTTTTGTACAACATGAAGACGGCGATTTTGAACCACAGCCGGTCATGACCGGCAAACGTGATTTCAACCAGGTTGAAATCCTCTCAGGACTCAACCCCGGCCAGACCTATGTCAGCCGCAACGCCTTCACCTTAAAAGCACAGGCCCAAAAAGGTGCTTTCGGACATGGACACAGTCATTAACAGGATTACAACATGAATAAATTATTTGATTTTGCCTTACGCAGCCGCCTGTTAATTTTGACCCTGGCAATATTGGTACTGGCAGCCGGCTATAAGAGTTATCGGGAATTACCGGTCGATGCCTTTCCCGATGTTTCCCCAAATCTGGTGCAAATTTTTACCATCACCGAAGGACTTGCCCCTGAAGAGATCGAAATGTATGTCACCTATCCGGTGGAAGCTGCGATGACGGGCCTGCCGGATATTGAAAAAATCCGCTCGGTGTCAAACTTCGGCCTGTCGGTGGTGAATGTCTATTTTTCCGATGATGTGGATATTTATTTTGCCCGGCAACTGGTCAACGAACGCTTGCAGGTCGCGCGCGACCAGATTCCAGCCAGCTTTGGCAACCCGCAAATGGGGCCGATTTCTACCGGCATGGGTCTGGTTTTATTTTATTATCTGAAAGACAGCAACCATCTCTAC
>CAYUAE010000076.1:0-9936 GCA_964442675.1 uncultured Methylomarinum sp. | reverse complement strand
ACAACAGGCGGTAGATCCATTTTTACAGCATTAGACAAAGAAACACTTTTCCTTTATATTTCAAATGCTTTTGTAAAACACATTCGATAGTGACGAAGGGAGACCATCTTTACTTAACAAAAGTTCATCCATAGCTTGACACATGTTTGCAATATTTCTATATTAGAATATTAAGATTTATAAAAACAACAGGAGGCTCTTATGCCTGACTTAACTGAAGAAGAACGTAAAAAGATTTTAAACGGAAAACCTATTGGCACATGGGTACTGATGCTAACCGTAGGTATCAGTATGGTTATCGGCTGGTTATTCCTGTATTACGGCGTCTTTATTCCACGCGGAATTGTCAATTAGGGGGATACCATGCATATTGATCCACTCGAAAAAAAATGGGGACAGATTATTCTTGTCATCTGTGCGTTTTTTGTTGGCATCATCCTGTTTGAGGCGCTGTTCCATAGCGTGAATGCACCGAGTAATGTCGAAACCATAGACTCAACAAAACTGCATTTGAGCCAGGAGTTTGCCGAAGACAATCTCGGCGTCAACACCGATGATAAAGGCAATATCGTTGTGCGCATGGTGGCTGGACGTTATTCGTTTTTTCCAAAGGAAATTGTGGTGCCGGCTGAAACAAAACTGACGTTTCGCTGGGTCAGTATGGACGTTTTGCACGGCGTTCATATCCCGATGACTAATATGAGCACCATGGTTGTACCCGGTTTTGTCGCCGAACTTGAAACATCGTTTCCAACACCGGGCGATTATCCGGTGTTATGTAATGAATACTGTGGACTCGGCCATGATCAAATGTGGAGCCGTATTAAAGTCGTCGAAAAAGAACAATGGCTCGCCCAACATTCCGCTTCCAAAGGAGGCCCAAAAAATGATTGATAATACTGTTCGAAAACTGGCACTGGGTAATATGTCCGTAGCCTTTATTGCGTTCATCCTGGCCTGCTTTATGGGCGAGTTTCAAGTACTGGAACGCAGTGGTTTGTTTGAATCATTAAGCTCGCCTACCGTTTATTTTGCATCAGTCAGCACCCATGGCGTGTTAATGGCTTATGTTCTAACGACCTTTTTCATCATGGGGTTTGGTTATTTTACCGCCAGCACCGCCCTGAACAAGCCGATCTGGAATCCTGGCCTGGCCTGGGCTGGCTTTTGGACAAGTTTAATCGGCACGGTACTGGCCGCCATTCCATTATTGACAGGTCAAGCCTCGGTACTTTATACCTTCTATCCACCCATACAAGCCCATCATTTATTTTATCTTGGTGCAACTTTATTGATTGTCGGTTCCTGGGTCTGGTGTGCAATCATGATTGTCATGTTCCTGCAATGGAAACAGGAAAACCCCGGCAAGACAGTCCCCTTAGCCATGTTTGCCACCACGTTCAATGCCATGCTCTGGTTATGGACCAGTGCGGGAGTCGCGTTAGAATCTGTATTTTTAATATTACCGTGGTCATTAGGGCTGACTGACACCATTGACGTTGGACTCGCCCGCACACTTTTTGCCTGGACTCTGCACCCTATCGTCTATTTCTGGCTGATTCCGGCATACACGGCCTTTTATGTATTCGTACCTAAACAGGCAGGCTCTTATCTGTTCAGTGACGAAGCCGCACGGGTTGCCTTCATTGTATTGGTTGTATTCAGCCTACCTATCGGTTTCCATCATTTATATATGGATCCTGAGCAGGCCAAAGGCTGGAAACTGCTGCATATGGTCGGTACTTTCATCGTCTCCACACCGACTTTGCTCACAGGCTTCACCGTCATCGCCGCATTGGAAATTGCAGGACGCCTTAGAGGTGGCAAAGGCATGTTTGGCTGGATTGGTACCCTGCCGTGGACTAACCCCATGGTACTGGCGACAATTTTATCCTTGCTGATGCTGATTTTTGGTGGTTTTGGCGGCATTATCAATGCCAGTTATGCCATGAATGCCATGATTCATAACACCGCCTGGGTTCCCGGCCATTTTCATCTTATTTTTGCCGGCACCACCGTCATCATGTACTTTGCTATTGCCTATTACATCTGGCCGATATTGACTAAAAAACCCTTGTTCTCCAACAAATTGACATTGTTGCAATTATGGACCTGGTTTATCGGCATGAGTATCCTGACCACGCCCTGGCATGTTTTAGGCTTACTCGGCCAACCACGCCGGATTTCGACGGTTGTCTACAATAACCTGCTGACTTTATCGTGGAAACCTTATGAAATCGCAATGATTTTTGGTGGCATGGTTCTATTAGCCTCAGCGTGCTTATTTATCTATATTCTGTTCAAAACACAATTCAGTGCATCCGAAGACGTGTATGAACAAGAAGTTGAATATGCCGAAGCACTGCATCCTTCAGATTCAGTCCCTGAATATCTGAATGATATTAAACTCTGGAATAAAGTGATTGCCGTGTTGATGTTAATCAGCTTTGGCTTTCCGATCTTGCAGTTCTTCCTGATGGATACTTACGACTCAAGCGCCTGGGGGTATTGATATGAAATATTTTTTAAGCTTACTTTTAGTGCTCGCCCCTGTTTACGGCATGGCCGAGCCATCCACGAATATCGCATGGACGCCAGAATTGCTGGAATTTGTCAAACAAGGCGATACTCAAAAAGGCAAACAACTGGCGCAAACCTGCGCCGGTTGTCACGGCGAAAACGGCGTCAGCCCGATGGACAGCTATCCTTCACTGGCCGGTCAACTGGCAACCTATACCTACAAACAGCTGCGTGATTATGCCGATGGCAAACGCACGCATATGTTGATGAATTCCGTCGCGGCAGGCTTGTCTGAGCAAGACTCAGCCGACCTTGCCGCCTGGTTTGCATCCTTGCCGGCGCCTGAGAATAAGGCCGATAACAAAACCGATCTAAAACAAGCCGAAATACTGGTGGCACGGGGCAATGGCAAAAAAATCATTCCACCCTGCTTTGCCTGTCATGGCAGCAAAGGTCAAGGTGAAAAACAGGATATTCCGGCCTTATCCGGTCAAAACCCGGGCTATTTTATGACCACTCTGAAAGAATACAAAAATGGCGTACGCCATAACGACGTGTATGCCCGTATGCGTTTGATCGCAGAGCAGTTAAGCGATGAGGACATCCGTCAATTAGCGCACTATTATTACCAGCTCAGGAGGTAGATCATGCAGCCCCGTACTTTATATCTTCTCGCAGCCGGCTTTTTGCTCAGTCAAGCCGGCCATGCGCGTGTTATTCCATTCAAGGCAGATAATCAACAGGCGAAACAGGAAACCCCGCAAGAAATGTTTAACCTGATTCGTAACGGACCGGTTGAAAATATTACTGACCAAAAACAAAAACCTAAAAATGACTACAACATTACCATCAATTACGAGCTGGGGATGCATTGTACGGGGTTTGACTTTTCCTACTGCTGTATCCTGCCACCGTATAACTCGATTCAGAGCCAGGTGGTCAAAACAGCCCGCAGTCCTTATGACTTTCCACAGCTTTTAAAAGCCGACCCGAATGACCCGACCGTTCTAGTCGATGGAAACAAACGCATGAAACTGGAATATGGCCATATCGACAATACCTTTTCTGAAGGGACCAAACTGGCCTACTGGAATATTCCTTATGACGTCAATAAAGATGGCAAATACAGCGCAAATGAAAATGTCGGTAATGCCTATTTCACCCATCTTTATATCTACAAAGACCTGAAAGGCAGCAACCCGAAACATACCAGCAAAGACAGTGAAAAACTGCGGATTGGTATTGAACTGCCGATTCCACGCGACGCCGGCCCTTCCGGACAACCGTTAAAAAATGGCCATTTACACTACACCGGCGATACCGGCACCATCGTTTATACCAAATCCTCGGTGTTGGATAACGTGCCTATCGTGCTGACCAACCCCGGCATCTGGGATGCACTCGGTTTGCCACTGACGCCATTCTATGATGAATTGATGAAAAAAAGCCCTCTGGAAATCGTGGAAAGCGATATCCGCCCTTACCAGGAGGCCTGGGTGGGCCTGGTCGATGCCAAAAGCGGCAAGCCCGTTATCGACAGCCATACCGGAAAACCCATTAAATTTATCGGCACCAACCCCATCGATGTCCCCAACTGTGCAAACTGCCATTCTAATGAGAATGCCAATGGTGACACCTTCACCTTATACAAACAGGAAAAAACATTCTGGAAAAGCCTCGGTGCCAGTGACTATATGGCTAACCTGAAAGCGACCTCCATTTCCATCCTGCAAATCCATGACGCCCGTCATGGTACGCAATTTCTGGCCAAATACGACCCAACCAGCCGTTCAACACAAAACCGCTTAGGCAGCGACCCGGTGCTGTGTCAACAATGTCATGCGGATAATGTAATCGGCGTTTTACAATCAAAAGGCATTGCCCAGGTACTCAGCGGCAGTAAAAAACGTGAATCCTGGGATACGCCTATCGTCGCCTTATCCGAGGCTTTACACCGCGTACACCAGACCATAAGGCCGCTGCCTGATTCGCAAGGCCGCACCGGCACCTGCGCAGGCTGTCACCCTGCCCACAGACAAGATGGCAGCATGGATGGTTATCCAATTACGCCCGACGGTCAAAACACCTATGCTCAAGCGGATAACCGTGACACTGAAGGCGGCTGTTTCGCCGGCCGGGATGTCCACTCCAACCCTGATAAAGACAAAGACGGCGTCGGTACGCCAGAGCATTTGAATGCCATCGGCAAATGGATGCAGGCCAATGTTTCCAAAATCGGCAACGGTGAAGGCGGTAAAGGCATGTGGTGCACCAACTGTCACAATCAGTTATCCCGTGAATTGTATCAACGCGACAATTTAATCAATGCCTTTCAGCAAACCGGCGAAACGATTCGTAATCTGCCCCTGGACAAGATTGCCTTAGCACTTGGCGTCGATAGCGAAACACTGGTCAATAAATATCTGGACCCTAAAGTTGTCCTGGATGAAAAAGGCCACGACACGCCTGGAAAATCCGGTATTTTACTCACCTGGTCAAAAAAACGAATGACACCCGACATTGCTGTCATCGCGACCAAAGACGGACAACCGCTGATTCGTAAAGATGAAGATGGTGATGCCAACGTTGTGATCTTGTCAGCTAATCCAACCGCCATCCTGTCCGAACTGGATTTGCCAAAAGATGCCACCGGCATTACTGCCGTACCCTATAGCGCCGCAACCGATGGACGCGATTACTGGCTGTCGCCAGGTTCGCCGCATTGCGCGGACTGCCATGAAGCCCCCTTTGTCGAAGGCCAGGGCGGAGTTGCCTTTCCAATCAACCAGCCTGGCAAATACAGTCTGATGCGTTATTCCAAAGGTCATGCCGGTTTAGCCTGCCAGGCCTGCCATGAATCCATTCATGGCCTGTATCCGGTTACACCTAAAGTGGATACCACCACTTACAAGCAAGCTGCACAATACAACCCTGACGGCAGTCATGGACCTTTACTGTGCGCTTCGTGTCATGAGGTCAACAAATCCGGTGTGCCGCTGGTTGCCGAAGCCTTGACCTGGAAAGGCAAAAAAATCAAGGATGATCTCGACGCGGCGATCACCTGGATTCATGGCAATGCCCATGACTTAGGCGGTAAAAACCTGCATTAATCACCCTCTCAATCCGGCCCGAACCCGGGCCGGATTCCTTTGTTTTTTCCACAGAGTCTTCTTGCATACTAAACATGATGATAAAAAAATATTTAATGCCCTTTCTGCTGAGCGCTGGCCTTTGCTCGACAGCAATGGCCGAAACTGTCCTGGTCACGATAGGACAATCCGGACAGGTCACCGACCAGCAACTGGAAGCCGCCATGAAAGCGGCCCCTTTCGCTACACAATTTCCCAGTCTGGATGAAAAAGATCAGGCTTATTTACGCGGCGATATGCTATTACGCCTGGCTCAGGCCGAAGCCTTATATCAGGAAGCTTTGACACAAAAAATTCCTGAATCAGATGTGTTTAAACAGGAAATGAGCAATTTTAAAACCAGTCTGTTAGCGCAACGCTATCTGCTTAAGCTCGGAAAATCCATTCAGGTGCCTGATGATATTGCCCAGCAACTGGAACAAAACACCCAAAACAACAGCGACGCCTTAAAAGCTGCCCGTTCGGCCTATATCGCCAAACGCTTTAATACACTCAAAACCGAAAAACTCAACACCTTGCGCCAACACGCGGATGTCAAAACCTATTTTGACCGCCTTGATCACGCACAAGCAAATACCGTACTCGCCGAAGGCAAAGGCTTTAAAATTCATTACGGCGACCTTGTGCCCAATACACTGGTATCGGTTGACAATGATCGTATCAAACAAAAAGTTGGACAATGGATAGAACTGATTTTGATGGCGAAAGCCGCACAAGCCGATGGCGTGTCGGTGGATGAGCAATTACAGGATTACGCGCATAACCTCGCTATCCGTCTGTTACTGGCCCAACAAGAACAACAGTGGATACCAAACGAACAGGTGCTGCTCGATTATTTTCAGCAACATCCCAAAATCGGCTATATTCCAGAACGCCGTCAGATTGGCCAGATTGTCCTCGCCAGCCAAAAACAGGCCGAAGAAATCCGACAACGTATTATGAATGGTGAAAGTCTGTTCACCCTGGCAGGGCTTTACAGCATAGACCCTTATGGCCGCCAACGCTCCGGTGACATGGGCTGGCTGACAGAAGGCAGCGGCAACCCGGAAATTGAAGCCGCGCTGAAACAGCTTAAAAATGACGAAATCAGTCCGATTATCAAAACCAAAAAAGGCTGGCATATCATCACCATCGTCGATCGCAAACCTGCCGAACAGAAAAACTATAATGCCGTCAAAGACCGGGTTAAACAAAAGCTGTTGACTGAAAAAATGACCGCATACCTGAAACAAATCACCGAAAAATACCCGCTGCAATGGAACATACCTCAACATGCTCCACATTAGTACACATGCATTCAGCCAGTTCACTCATAGCCTTGTTCAACTGGCTGAAAGCCACCCCGAATCGCCATTCACATTAGGCAAGCCATTGTTCCACAGCCTCGACTGATAAGGGCCGGCTGAATAAATAGCCCTGATAAACATGACAGCCTGATTCAAACAGAAAATCCACCTGTGTCGTCAGCTCCACGCCTTCAGCAATGACACTTAATCCCAGGCTTTGAGCCAGGGAAACAATAGCCTGGCAAATAGCGGCATCTTCCTTGTTGGCATCGCATTCACTGACAAAAGAGCGATCAATTTTCAATTTATCCAATGGAAATTTCTTTAGATAACTCATTGATGAATAACCGGTTCCAAAATCATCAATGGAAAATTGTATCCCCAGTTTTTTAAGCTTTTGCATCTGCTTGATACAAATATCCACATTAGTCGCCAAAATAGATTCAGTAATTTCCAGCTCCAGCATGTCGCCGGGTAATTGATAGCGCCGTAAACAACCGGCTACCTGATGGTATAAATCCGGATGGAGAAAATCTTTTCCCGACAGGTTGACAGCCACAGGCGGCACGATCAAGCCTTGTTGCTGCCAAGCGTGAATCTGATGACAAACAGTATCTAAAATCCAAAAAGTCACCTGACTGATTTGGCCGGTTTCCTCCAGAATAGGAATAAAATCAGCGGGTGACACCATGCCTTTCTCAGGATGACGCCAACGCAACAAGGCTTCAAAGCCTACGGTATTTTCCTGACTCTTGTTAACCTTCGGTTGATATTCAATAAAAAACTGTTGTTGTTCGAGAGCCTGATTGAGTGCGGCCTGATATTCAAAGCGAAGGTTACTGCTGTCTTTTAATGCCTTATAAAAAAAGCAGTATTGGTTTTTCCCCAGCCTTTTCGCTTCATACATGGCCATATCGGCATTTTGAATCAATTGATCGGCCGAAACCTGGCCGTTTTTTGAATCGGCAATGCCAATACTGACCCGAATTACCAAGCGTTCATTTTCAACTTCAAAAGGCGCTCTAAATTCTTCAATAATTTTCTGCGCTCGCTGAGTGATAAATTGCCGACTTTCCACGCCACAGAACAAAATGATGAACTCATCGCCTCCCCAGCGACAAATAAAATCATCCTCTCGAACAATCTCCTTGAGTTTCTGGGTAACATGGCATAACACTTGATCGCCAATATCATGACCTAATGAGTCATTGATCGCCTTGAAACCATCTAAGTCCAGAAACATCAGCATCAACCCTTGTTGCTGTTTCCTGGCTCGCTGCATTTCATAGTTCAATTTACTAATAAAATAGCTTCGGTTACTCAGCCCGGTCAGGCTGTCGTAGTAGGCGAGGTGTTTCAAGCGTTCTTGAAGCACCAACTGCCGGGTAATATCACGGATATGAAAGGTAAATTCTTTTTTGCCATTATGTTTATCTGCCACTTTGGTAATGCTTAATTCGGCATCGAATTCTTGATGATGTAAACGCAGCAAAACGGTCTGGTTGCGATGATTCAATAGCCATTGACCATCTTCGGAAAATTCATTTTCCAAACTTTTTCTAAAAGCAGCCCGCAATCGCTCGGGCAAGAACAGTTCAATAAAATTTTGTTGCCAAACCACCTCTTGCCCAACGCCAAAACATTTTTCCGCGGCAGGATTAAATTCCTGGATATTACCCTCGGCATCAATACTAACAATACTGTCTAAAGCTGAATCAAGAATAGCGTCTTTACGAGATTCACTATTTTGAAAGGCTTTAATCGCTTCTTCACGAATACCGATTTCCTGTTTAACCCGTGCCAGGACTTTGTTATATTGTTGCGCAATCAGGCCAGATTCGGTAAAAGGCTCTACAGTTACCGGCTGATCGAAATTTCCCGATTTTTCTTGCCTCAGCATGGCATTCATCAAATCATGAATTTCAGTCATCGCACCATGCTCAGCTATATTCAGTCCTTCTTGCTCATCTTTTACCGACACGCGTAATGGATAAAAGCGGTTAAGTAAGCGCAACAGAAAATAACTACAAATAAAAACATAAGCGCCAATACAAATAACTCCAATCAGCTGAACGAAAAATTGTTGCGATAAATTTAACCCGGTTGACCAGCTTGCCGGATCACTGAAAAAAGGGAACGCCAGCGTTCCCCAGATCCCTGCAAACAGATGCACGGGAATCGCACCGACCGCATCATCTATCTTGAGTTTTTCCAGCAATCTATCGCCATAAAAGGCTAATATACTGCCGCCCATGCCGATAACCATTGCGGCAATGGCAGAAACCAGATGACAGGATGCGGTAATCGCCACTAACCCCGCTAACACACCATTGATGCCATCCAGAATCTGAATCCGTTTTTGTGCCACACCCGATAAAACCACGCCGGTCAAGCCGCCCCACAAGGCCGCTAACAAAGTATTCAATAAAATGCTGGGGACTTGCTGATTTAACGCCAACGCACTACCACCATTAAACCCAAACCAGCCAATCCAAAGCAATAGCACGCCAACAACCGATAAAGCTAAATTACTACCGGCGATTTTGCCGTGATCAAAACGCCCGATTCTAGGACCTAACACCAACACTGCCGCCAGTGCGCACCAGCCACCGACCGAGTGCACAATGGTTGATCCTGCAAAATCGATAAATCCCAATTGACCAAGCCACCCCCATGTCTCATTTTGCTGACTGCCTGCCCAGGCCCAGTGACCTACTACCGGATAAAGTATTGCTGACATCATTAACGCAATCAGTAAATACGCCATAAACCGCATGCGTTCAGCGACTGCTCCAGATACAATCGTGATGGCTGTACCGCAAAACATCAGTTGAAACAAAAAAAATGCGGTCAAAAAAGTGTTGTTGTTTGCGGAAAAAAGAAAATACTTATAACCGACCACACCAGCCCAACTGTCACCAAACATCAAAGCAAAGCCAAACAGCCAGTAAACGGCCCCTGCCACACAAAAATCCATTAGA
>CAYUAE010000075.1:0-10119 GCA_964442675.1 uncultured Methylomarinum sp. | reverse complement strand
GAAAACGATTATAGATGGTGTGTAACCACCTTTTCTCCTCGCCTGTGCCAAAGGGAGGTTTGTTAAGCTTCGATGTGTGTAAATTTTAGGGTTAAAAATACGAACCGCGTAACATCATTTTAACCTGAATCCACGATTTCAATGTGGATAGCAGGCCGCGGAAGTCACAGATTCAGGCTTAAGCCAGCTCTACCCGGTTTCGCCCTTTCTGCTTGGCCTGGTATAAGGCGTCGTCCGCCTGCTTCAGTAACTGCTCAGGCGTATCGATCTGACCAAAATAACTCGCCACACCCAGGCTCAATGTCACACAATCGGCCGCTTTCGACTTTTCATGTGGAATGGCTTTATCGAGCACCGCCTGACGCATGTTTTCGGCCACACGCCACCCCCCTTCCAGCGTGGTATCCGGTAAAACCATGGTAAATTCTTCCCCGCCATAGCGACAGGCCAGGTCAGACGGCCTGCGCATACAGCTGCCAACCGCCGCAGCCACTTGCGCCAGACAATCATCGCCTTGTTGATGACCGTAATGATCGTTATACAGTTTAAAAAAATCAATATCGCAGATAATCAGGGTCATGGGGACTTTGCTGCGTTGCGCGGCTTTAAATGCTTTTTCCAGCGTCTGATCAAAATGACGGCGATTGGCCAGCCCGGTCAGACTATCGAATAAGGATAATTTTTCCAGCGACTGATTGGCCAGGGTTAACTCCAATTGTGCTTTGGCCAGTTTTTGTCGCATATCATAAATACGCTCCATCGCAATAATGGTTAATTGCAGACGCGAAAGATTCAATGGCTTGATCAAATAAGCATCGCCACCTGCCAATATGCCATCGGCGAAACTCTCATCGGTGTCTTTAGCGCTGAGAAAAACAATAGGAAACCAGTCATCCTGTTTGATTTTACGGATCATACGCGTCGCTTCCACGCCATTCATTTCCGGCATTTCCACGTCCATTAAAATCAGATCTACCGTATTTTTAGCGATATATTCCAGACATTGCCGTCCATTTTCAGCAAATACGACATCATGCCCCATATTCCGGGTACATGCCCCCACCATGTTACGGATACTCTTACTGTCATCAACAATTAAAATTTTCATTCATCTGCATCTAATCTTTCCTTGGTTTACATTGTAGCGGAAAACCACAAGCATAAAACATTGAAATAAATCACCTTATCTCTTATGCTGGCATAGACCATCATAAATGCCCAGGAGAGCTTATGAAAATTGGTATCCCAAAAGAAATACACAAGGGCGAACAGCGTGTCGCCGCAACCCCGGACTCTGCCGCTAAACTGATCAAGCTCGGTTTTGATGTCATACTGGAAACTCAGGCCGGTGCCTGTGCCGATATTCCCGATGCTGCCTATGAGGAGGTTGGCGTCAAAATAGAAAAAGATGTGAAGAAACTCTGGCGTGATGCCGACATCATTCTCAAAGTCAGAGCCCCACAAAAACACCCGGCATTAAAATATGACGAAGTCGATTTAATGCATGAGGGCCAGGTTTTGATCAGCTTTATCTGGCCAGCGCAAAACAAAAAGCTCTTGGAGCGACTGGCCGCTAAAAAAGTGACTGTGCTGGCTGTTGACAGCATTCCTCGCCTGTCTCGCGCCCAGAAAATGGATGCCTTAAGCTCAATGGCTAATATTGCAGGCTACCGCGCCGTTGTTGAAGCGGCGCAGCATTTTGGCCGCTTCTTTACCGGTCAGATCACTGCGGCCGGTAGAATCCCGCCGGCCAAAGTTCTCGTGATAGGTGCCGGTGTCGCAGGTCTTGCTGCCATTGGCGCGGCAAAAAGCCTCGGCGCTGTGGTTCGGGCTTTCGACACCCGGCCGGAAGTTAAAGAACAAATCGAAAGCATGGATGCCGAATTCTTAATGCTCGATGTTGAAGAAGATGGTTCCGGTAGCGGCGGTTATGCCAAAACCATGTCGGAAGAATTTATCAAAGCCGAGATGGCACTGTTTGCTGAACAAGCTAAAGACGTCGATATTATCATCACCACTGCCTTGATTCCGGGCAAACCGGCGCCTGAACTCATCACCGAGGAGATGGTAAAATCCATGAAGCCGGGCAGCGTCATCGTCGACCTGGCGGCCGAACAAGGCGGTAACTGCGCCTTGACCAAAAAAGACCGGGTCGTCACCGAACACGGTGTCACCATTATCGGCTACACCAATTTACCCAGTCGCATGGCGAATCAGGCCAGCCAGCTTTATGGCACTAATCTCAGACATTTATTGGCTGATCTATGCCCGGAGAAAAACGGCAAGCTGGTCATCAACATGGATGATGAGGTTATCCGCGGTGCCACCGTTATTAAAGAAGGTCAGATCACCTGGCCGCCACCGCCCCCTAAACTCAGCGCCGCACCGAAAAAAGCGGAAGCGGCCAAACCTCAAACAGCAGAGGTGTCGCCCGAGCCTGAACCTGCAATACCGGAAGGCGTCAAGCAACTGTTATTGTTAGGCCTGTTAGCGGGCGCATTGTATGGTATAGGCTCGGTTGCGCCAGAATCGTTCATGGCGCATTTTACCGTATTCGTTCTAGCCTGTTTCGTGGGTTATCAAGTCATCTGGAATGTCACACCATCGCTGCATACGCCACTGATGAGCGTCACTAACGCCATTAGCGGCATCATTATCATCGGTGCGATTCTACAGATTTCGTCCCCCGGTTTTATGATTACGTTATTGTCTGGACTTGCCGTGCTGATCGCCTCAATCAATATTGCCGGCGGCTTCCTGGTGACCCGTCGCATGCTTGAAATGTTCAGGAAATAGGAGAATTATCATGTCACAAGGTCTCGTTACAATGTCTTACATTGTCGCTTCTATTCTGTTCATTTTAAGCCTGAGCGGACTCAGTAACCAGGAAACTGCACGCCGTGGTAATTATTACGGCATGGCGGGCATGTTGATTGCGATTATCGCAACATTGCTGAGTGAATCGGTCACAGCTTACGCCATCTTGATCGTCGCCTTATTGATTGGCGGTTTTATCGGCGCTAAAGCCGCATTCAAAGTCGAAATGACACAAATGCCGGAACTGGTCGCCATCATGCACAGTCTGGTCGGAATGGCCGCTGTGCTGGTCGGCTACGCCAACTTCATCGACCACAGCAGCACCTTAAGCGGCGTCGAAAAAACCATTCATGAAGTGGAAATCTATGTCGGCGTTCTGATTGGCGCGGTCACCTTTTCCGGCTCAGTCATCGCGTTTGGAAAATTATGCGGAAAAATCAGCGGCAAACCGGTTTTATTACCCGGCCGTCATCTGCTCAACCTGGGCATGATCGCGCTGTTCATCTGGCTGGGTAACCTGTTCCTGACCGGCGCTGAAACAGGCGGTGGTTTGTGGCCATTGATTTTCATGACCCTGATTGCGTTTGCTTTTGGCGTACACATGGTCATGGCGATAGGTGGCGCCGATATGCCGGTCGTGGTTTCCATGTTAAACAGTTATTCCGGCTGGGCCGCGGCGGCGACAGGCTTTATGCTGAGCAATGATCTGCTGATTGTTACCGGCGCGTTGGTCGGCAGCAGTGGTGCTATCTTGAGCTACATCATGTGCCGCGCCATGAACCGGCATTTTCTCAGCGTTATCGCCGGTGGCTTTGGTAGCGACAATGCCGGTGAAGCCGCCGAAGTTGAAGGTGAAGTACAATCTGTCGATGCCGCCGATGTCGTCGATATGTTGCGTGATGCAAAAAATATCGTCATCATCCCAGGCTACGGGATGGCCGTCGCGCAGGCACAGCATACCGTCTATGAAATCACCAAGCTGCTGCGCGAACAGAACAAACAGGTTCGCTTCGCCATTCATCCGGTGGCAGGGCGTATGCCTGGCCACATGAATGTTTTGCTGGCAGAAGCTAAAGTGCCGTATGACATCGTTTATGAAATGGAAGAAATCAATGAGGACTTTCCGAATGTCGATGTCACCCTGGTCATCGGCGCTAACGATATCGTCAACCCTTCAGCACTGGACGACCCGAACAGCCCGATTGCCGGCATGCCGGTACTGGAATGCTGGAAAGGCAAGGCCACTATTGTCTTAAAACGCAGTATGGCGGCAGGTTACGCCGGTGTCGGTAACCCTTTGTTTGTGCATGAAAACACCCGCATGTTATTTGGCGATGCCAATGAAAGTTTGCAAGCCATTTTGAAAGGTCTGCAACATTGATGTAAGGTCCATTTTTCCCGTCATACCCATCACCAACTCGGTATGACGGGACTTATCTCTCGCAATTAACGCCGCTTCCGGCAACTCCGTTATAATATTCAGATTTACCCAGCACCTTGTACTGCTTCGCCATAAATGGCGAGGCATTACAAGGTGCTGGATCTACCTGAGGATTAAATGCGCGTATTTTTAGCTTATGTCAGCGTTATTCTGCTTTGGGCGACCACACCATTAGCCATCAAATGGAGCGCGGAAGGTGCGGGATTTGTGTTTGGTGCAGCGTCCCGCATGCTGATTGGCTTTATTTGCGTCGCTATGATTTTACTGCTGCGGCGACAAAAGCTACCTTTTCATGCAAAAGCCAGGCAAACCTATCTGGCTGTTGCATTACAAATCTTTGGCGCCATGATGGCAGTATATTGGGCCTCACGGCTGATTCCTTCTGGCTGGATTTCAGTTATCTTTGGTCTGACACCATTCATTACGGCATTTATGGCGGCACTGGTTCTAAATGAAAAAAGCTTAAGTATCGGCAAAATAGCGTCTTATCTTTTAGGCACCGGTGGATTGGTGATGATGTTCAGCTCAGCATTGGAACTGAGTCCGCAGGCGATTGCCGGCATGTCAGGCGTGTTGCTGGCAGCGACCTTGCACGCTGCCAGCGCTGTCTGGGTCAAAAAAATAGATGCACACTTGCCAGCCATGACACAGGTCACGGGCGGCTTATTATTTGCCATGCCATTGTATTTACTAAGCTGGTATGCCTTAGAACAGGGACAACTACCCGCCAGCATCAGTTGGCGTGCGGCGGCGGCCATCCTTTATTTAGGCATTGTCGCCACCACCTTTGGTTTTGCCATGTATTACTATGTGCTGATCCATCTGCCCGCAACCAACGTGGCCTTTATCACGATTATTTCGCCAGTTATGGCCTTATATCTAGGTTACAGCATCAATCACGAACCGGTAACGCCTAAAGTAATGCTGGGCACGGCGCTGATTTTAAGCGCCTTATTACTGCATCAGTTTTTTGATCGCCGCAGTCGGCAGTTACACGGACACGATTCGAATTAAAGCGTCATGCTCCGCAAATAAGCGATAAATTCGTCTTTAATATCGTCATGCAATAAAGCGTGTTCTACATTGGCGATGACATAACCTAATTTAGAGCCACAATCATAGCGATTGCCTTCAAACTGATACGACAGCACCGGCTCATCATTCATCAGGTCGGCAATCGCATCGGTCAATTGAATCTCACCGCCGGCGCCACGTTGGGTCTTTTCCAATTTGTCAAAAATCGCCGGCGTCAGAATATAACGCCCGACCACAGCCAGGTTTGACGGCGCCTGTTCCGGCTTCGGTTTTTCGACAATGGTTTGCAATTTTCCGATCCGCTCCCCGGCTTGTTCAATCTCAACAATGCCGTATTTATCGGTTTCACTGGGATCGACCGGCTCAACGCCTAAAATACTGTGCGGCTGTTGCTCAAACAATGCTGTCATTTGCGCCATACAGCCACGATCTGCATCTTCGATTAAATCGTCGGCTAAAATGACGGCAAACGGCTCATCGCCGACAACCGGCCGCGCGCATAACACGGCATGCCCTAGCCCTAAGGCTTCTGACTGACGGATAAAGACGCAGGAAATATGCTCGGGAATCATGTTTCGCAACATTTCCAACAGCTTGGTTTTACCGCTTTTTTCCAGCTCCATTTCCAGCTCATAGGCCTTATCGAAATGATCCGGAATCGCGCGTTTGTTGCGCCCGGTCACAAAAACCATGGTGTCGATACCGGCTGCAACAGCTTCCTCTACCGCATATTGAATCAATGGCTTATCCACAATCGGTAACATTTCTTTGGGACTGGCCTTAGTAGCCGGCAAAAAACGGGTACCGAGACCGGCGACGGGGAAAACAGCTTTGCTGATTTTTGGTTTCATAATATGTATCGTTATCTTAGTTTAAATCATGAACTGATATTACGCAGACGTAACTTGTATGATGAATTTACGGCCGAGTTAATCCTAACATGTAGGGGTGTCATCTGTGCCCCTACGGAATGGCGATACGAATGATCGCTCTGTTCGATGATGATTTCAGTCAAGAATCACTATCCTGTTTAAATTACAAATAATGTTGGTCATTTTTCCTGCTCGAGCTTGCTTACCCGTAGCTGCAGTGCTTTAAAGGCTTTTAACACATCAGGTAATTTACTCAAAGCCGCCAGTTCTTTCCACGCCACTTTACGGTCTTTCGCCGGACTGCCCCAGACCTGGGTGCCGGCTTTGACATCTTGCGAAACGCCGGAACGCGCCATAACGACAGCCTGCTGGCCGATTTTGACGTGATCGGCAATGCCGGAGCTTCCGGCTAAAATCGCGCCATCCTCGATCACACACGATCCTGAAATCCCCGACTGCCCACAAATAATCACATTTCGTCCGACCTGATTGTTATGCCCTAACTGCACCAGGTTATCGATTTTACTGCCGGCCCCGACTACGGTCGAGCCCAGCGCGCCCCGGTCAATACAGGTATTGGCACCAATTTCCACATGATCGGCAATCACCACATTACCCACATGCGGCACTTTGACATGTTGATTGTTCCGGTATTTATAGCCAAATCCATCTGCTGCGATAACCGCACCGGAATGAATAATGACATGGTCGCCGATCACCGTGTTGTCGTAAATCACCGCATTGGGATAGATTTTGCAATACTGGCCAATGGTAACATTGCGCCCGATATGCACGCCTGGATGAATTTCACTGTAATCACCAATTTGACTGTCTTGCCCAATCGTCGCAAAGGCACCGATATAAAGCGCGTGCCCGAGACTGGCTGAATCTGCAATATCAGCCTTGTCAGAGATAGTTTTATTGAATTCAATGTCCGGATGCAACAGTCTGACGGCTTCAAGAAACGCCATTTCAGGGTCTTCACACACCAGTAAAGTCATATGCTCCGGCACCTGCTCCGGAATCAGCTGGCGGCTGATAAAACAGGCCGAGGCTTTACAATCGGCCAGATATTTTTTGTATTTAGCGTCACTCAGTACCGTCACCTGCCCTTGTTCGGCATGCATAATATCGGCGGCCGAATAAATATGCTCAGAGGTATTTTTACCCTGTATGTCGGCCTCGCACAGCGCAGCCAATTGTTCAATGCTTGTCATATTATTTCCAGATTTCCACAATGTTAGTAAAATCATCGGTCCATGATTTCATATCAAAATATAGCGGTAATTTCTGCCATTTGCCAATCCGGCTTTGTTGCAAGGCTTGCAAGCGCCCGGCATCTTTAGACATCACCACCCAGTCGGTCGCCACAATCAGCGAAATTGCATCAGCAGGCGGCTTGAATTCCTGAATCAACGCCGCCAGTTTCAGTTTCCGGGCATGGTCGGCCAGCACTTTTTTAAGTGCCAAATGCCGGTTGGTAATATGAAAAGCTAAAATGCCATCGGCCTTTAATTTGGCAAAATACAAAACCATAGCCTCCCGCGTCAACAAATGCGTAGGCACCGAATCCGAACTGAAGGCATCCAGAATCAATAAATCAAACTGGTGATCAGGCTCGTGCTGCAATGACAATCGCGCATCGCCGACAATAATCGGCGCTGATGGCGCACAGCGACTCAAGTAGCTGAAATATTTGGGTGTTTTGGCAATCTTGATGACTAATGGGTCAATCTCGTAAAAACGCCAGTTTTGTGTGGGTTTAGCATAACAGGCCAAAGCACCCGCCCCTAATCCCACCGAAGCGATCGACCAGTGCGCATCCTGACTGTCGTACACTTTAAACAACTGTCCCATCGGCCCCGGCTTGCTGTAATAGGTGTAAGGCGTTGTGACATAAGGTGGCTTCAAGCGCTGTGCGCCGTGTTTGGTGGTACCATGAAAAAGTTCGTGATATTTTTCCGGGCGCCGCTGTTCATCCAGCATCACCGCTTCCCGTACCGAAAAAACGCCGAAGAAGCTGCGCTCCTGATACAAGGTGTTCGATAACAGACTGTGCAGGCCGTGACTGAAAAACAAAATCAAACCGGTCAAAAGCGCCAGGCTGAGCGGTTGCTGCCTGAAGGCATACGTTACACCGGCTAATAAAATCAGCACCACACCAATACTGTCCAGATAAGCCGGTAACTGATCGGTGCTGAAATAAACCACAAAACCTGTAATCAATATCAATGCTGGCAACCACAACTGACCACGCCAGTGCTGGCCGAAAAACCCCGGCCGTAACATCAACGCGGCCACAATCATGATCGGGTATTCATAAACCCCGTCAAACACAAACGGTGCGACAAAGGTGTTGAACATGCCGCCCAACATACCGGCAAACGACATAATCAGATAAAAATCGGTTAAATGCCGGGTATGCGGCCTGTTTTTAGCCAGTTCCCCATGACACACCATAATGGCCATAAAAAAAGCCAGCAGGTGCAACAACAGATTCAACCAATAAGGTAAAACCGCTGGATTGATAAAAGAAAAGGCAATAAAGGGCAACAAAATGACCGGCTGCGCGGCCAGCATGAAAGGATGAATCCGCATCGCCCAGTTGGAAAACACCAGTACAAACGACAGCAAATATAAGGTCAGCGGAATAATCCACAACAGCGGCACCGAGGCAATATCGGTACTGATAAAGTTGGTCAGTCCCAATAGCAAACTGGAGGGCACAAAAGCCAGCGCCAGCCAATATAAGCGGGTTTGATAGCTCAGCGTCGGCACGTCATCCGCTGCAGGCTCAAAGGCCGTATCAGCCGTTTGACTGCGCCATAAGACCCAGGCGCAAAAAGCAATCAACAGAATCAATAAGGCATAACCCAGTGACCAGATAAACTGTTGTTGTGCCAGGCCGATATTCGGCTCAATAATAAAGGGATAGCTCAGCAAGGCCAACAAACTGCCGGCATTACTGGCGGCATACAGATAGTATGGATCATCGCTGGTATGATGACCGACACGGGAAAACCATTTTTGCAATAAGGGCGCTGTGGTTGATACCACAAAAAATGGCAGGCCGATGGCGATAAATAGAACGGCCACCAGCCAGAATGTCGGATTAGACTCGGTCGGTGGCGTAATACCCTCGGGCAATGCCACTGGCAAAGCGATCAGGCTCAAGACAATGATGGCCAGATGAATCTGAATCTGACGCCGGGTCTCGAGTCTACCGGCTAAAAAATGCGCATAGAGATAGCCTAAAAACAAAACCATCTGGTAAAACACCATGCAGGTGTTCCAAACCGCTGGCGTACCGCCTAACAAAGGCAATAATAATTTGCCGAACATGGGCTGCACGACAAACATCAATGTTGCACTGATAAACAGGGTGCCGGCAAACAGAATCATCCGGGCATAACTTTTGTCTTCAGGTGACTGAACTGTATTCATGCTTTTTCTGACTGTCTATAAAGGGCTTTAAGCGCTGATAAAGGAACAACAATAATCGACCGGCGTCATGGCTTTTACGCTAAACTGACTATTGGCCGGCACATGAAACTGCTCGCCTGCGGTGAATACCTGCCAGTCATCCTGCCCCGGCAGTAACGCATGTAACTCACCGTCCAAAACTTCCATCAGTTCTTTATCCGCTGTATTAAAACGGTATTCCCCCGGCAACATGAAGCCTAATGTTTTGGTGCTGCCATCGCTAAATTTAAGCGTCCGGCTGCTGACATTGCCATCAAAGTAGACATTGGCTTTTTTAACCACGGTCACATTGTCAAATTCGGTCATTTTCCTGCCTCCAAAATAGTCGCAGTATAGCATCAGGCGACCGAATTCAACCCTGCCTCACCAGAAAAATCAAAAATTGTTGTGGAATATAGTACGACAAGACGGGATTAAATGCGTAGAACAGGTTCTGACGATGGGGTGAGGCAGAATGGGTAGAGACGACCG
>CAYUAE010000074.1:0-10137 GCA_964442675.1 uncultured Methylomarinum sp. | reverse complement strand
ACAACAGCAGCCGGATCTGGATTGGAGCCAGATAAGGGAAACTGTTAAATTGCTGACCGTATCGGTTGCGATGGTACAAAACGGTATGCACGAAGGTGATGCGTCGGTTGCGGTGTTGGCTGACGCATTGATGGCAATGGGGCAAAACCTGAGTGCGCTTGAAAAAGCGTTGCAAAGTCTGGAAAACGCTTCGGAAAAAGCACAGGCATTGGATAATATTCAGGCGCTGCAGGCGCAAGTGCAGTCGTCGATCGAGGCAGTTCAGTTTTATGATCGCCTGCAGCAATGTCTGGATCATGTGGTGCATAATCTGGATGGGCTTTCGTCTGTGATCAGTGATCCCCAGCGTCTTTATAATCCATTGGAATGGCAAAAATTTCAGCAGGACATTCGCAAGCATTACACCATGGAGTCTGAGCGAGTCATGTTTGACGCCATTTTAGCTGGGAAATCGATAGATGAGGCGATTGATTTGGCGAGACAGGCCAATCAACAGAGCGATAAAATTGAATTGTTTTAATTCGGCTTTGCTTCTTCCAGGTTAAGGGTCTCTTGTACTGATGGACTTCAGGTATAATGAACGTTTTGAATGGATTGCTTGCCACTATGCAATATCGTCGATTTTTATTTATCTCCTCTTTATTGGGCTTGCAAGCCTGTACCGGTTATCAGCCCCCCGCACCGGTTTATGGCTCAGGCACAGTTGTCGATCCGTATCGGAATCCGCCGTATTCAAAACCTTTGGAACGCCCTTATGAGCCGACTGTGACAGAAACGACTCCGCTGGCAAGCAAGCAGAGCAGCCGGACGGAGAGCGTTGAGCCACCGCAGTATTCTCGTTATGAGTCCGTCAATAAACCGTTGACGCCGGCCGTTGTTGCATTGATTTCCGAATCTGAGCGCTACAGCCGTGCGGGCGATTTAGATACGGCGGTTGCACGATTGGAACGTGCCTTGCGCATTACGCCGCGTAACCCTGAAGTCACGTATAAACTGGCAAAAATACGTCTGCAACAGGAAAAACCCGTATTGGCAGAAGATTTGGCCAAGAAAGCGGCGTTATTGGCGGCCGGTAATCCGCGTTTGAAACGGCAGTGCTGGCTGTTGATCGCTCAGGCCAGACGCTTGCAGCATGATTTGCAAGGCGCCAGGGAAGCCGAATTAAAAGCGCGCCAGATTCAATAAATCGTGTCAGTCGTTAAACAATTTTTTGCCGCGGACGGTAATTTATCCCGTGTTATCGAAGATTATCAGCCGAGAGCAGGTCAGGTCGATATGGCCGAGGCAATCTGGCAAGCCATCGAGTCCGAACAGAATCTGATTGCCGAAGCCGGCACCGGTACAGGTAAAACCTTCGCCTATTTGATTCCCGCCATTCTGGCCGGAAAAAAAGTGATTGTGTCCACCGGCACCAAAAATCTACAGGACCAGTTATTCAATAAAGATATTCCCGTTATTCGCAGCGCCTTGAAGCAGCAGCCTTTTGTGCCGGCGTTATTGAAAGGCCGGGCCAATTATTTGTGCACCTATCGTTTGGACAACGCACTGAATAATGCGATCGGCTATAACAAAGAAGACGCTGCGGCGCTGGCACAGATCAAGCAATGGGCCAAACGCACGAAAACCGGAGATATTGCCGAAATCAGTGATGTTCAGGAAGGTAATCCTGTCTGGTACAACGCGACATCGACGGTGGAAAATTGCTTAGGACAGGATTGTCCGGATTATGCCGATTGTTTTTTGGTGCAGGCGCGTAAAAAAGCGCAAGAAGCCGATTTGGTCGTGGTGAATCATCATTTGTTATGTGCGGACTGGTCGATCCGGCAAATTGGCTTTGGCGAATTATTGCCGAGCGCAGAGGTTGTGATCATCGACGAGGCACATCAGCTGGCCGATGTGGCGTCTAATTTTTTAGGGGTTTCTGTCGGCGCCAGGCAATTGAATGATTTAGCAGCCGATACCGAAGTTGAATATTTTAAAGACGCCAGCGATATGCCTGAGCTTCGCACTGCATTTGAAGAGCTACGGATTGAGGTCAAGGATTTGCGCCTGGCCTTTGGGCTGGAACTGCGCCGCGGCGATTGGCAGGAAATTGAAAACAATCCCAAGATTTCGGCGGCGTTGGAATCGGTGTATCGGCAATTGCAAACCTTGACCGATCAGCTGGAAATGGCGTCGGTACGCAGCAAAGGCTTAGAATCGTGTTTTGAACGGGCGGAGACTTATGAGAATCAGCTCAACAGTATTTTGCATGATGAACAAGGCGAATGGATAAAATGGTTTGAGGTGCACAGCAAATCATTCACTCTGAGTCGGACGCCGCTGGATATTGCCAAGGAATTCAAGGGCTTTATGCAACAGCATCCGGCGACGTGGATTTTTACCTCGGCAACCTTGAGTGTGGCCGGCCGGTTTGAGCATTTTTCCCGTAATTTGGGGTTATATGACACAGAATGTAAAAGCTGGGACAGTCCGTTTGATTATGCAAAACAGGCGTTATTTTATCACCCGCGCGGACTGCCCAAACCGGCTGAATCTGATTATACCGATAAAATCATAGAATTTGTCGTGCCTGTACTGGAAGCCAGTCGTGGCCGGACTTTCTTTTTATTCACCAGTCATCGGGCATTACAGCGTGCGGCGGAATTATTGGCTGACCGGGTCGAGTATCCTTTGTTAGTGCAGGGGACAAAATCCAAACAGGTATTGCTGGAGCAATTCAAACAAAAAGGCAATGCCATCCTGTTGGCGACAGCCAGTTTCTGGGAAGGTGTGGATGTCAGAGGTGATGCGTTATCCTGCGTCATTATTGACAAACTGCCGTTTGCATCACCTGGCGATCCGGTGTTGAAGGCACGCTTACATGCAATGGAACAACAGGGCCGTAATCCCTTTTTTGAATACCAATTGCCAGCGGCCATCATCGCCCTGCGGCAAGGTGTCGGGCGCTTGATTCGGGATGAGAATGATCGCGGCGTGTTGATGGTGTGTGATCCGCGATTGTTGAAAAGGGCTTATGGGCAGATGTTTCTGGACAGTGTGCCGCCGATGCGGCGTAGCCGGGATATTGAAGATGTTAAACAATTTTTTGCGGATGAGAGGACGTCGTGAAATTATTAGCGGTTGAAACGGCAACGCCCGCGTGTTCTGCGGCATTATGGGTGGATGGCGAGATTTGCGAGCGTTTTCAAATGGCGCCGCGCGAACATACGCGTTTGATATTGCCGATGATCGAGGCGTTATTGCGCGAGGCAGATTTGGCGGTCAGCGAACTCGATGCCATTGCGTTTGGCTGCGGGCCGGGTTCATTTACCGGTGTCAGAATCGCTACCGGCGTGGTGCAAGGTATTGCGTTAGGGGCTGATGTTCCCGTGTTGCCGGTTTCTACGTTGGCATCAATAGCGCAATTTTCTTTCAACCAGAATCAGCACAATCTGGCGTTTACCGCGCTCGATGCCCGGATGGGAGAGATTTTCTGGGCTGTCTATCAAAAAAACAGTCAGGGGCTGGCACAATTAGTCGGACAAGAGGCGGTGACGGCGGCTGAGGCCATTGTATTTCCTGAGGGCAAAGGTTGTGGTATCGGTTCGGGTTGGGGCGTTTACGAATCCGAGTTATCAGCACGGCTTGGAACTCAGCTTGAAACGGTTGATGCCGATGTCTGGCCACATGCGGCGACTGTGGTGCAGTTGGCGGCCGAGGATTATCGGCAGGGCAGGGCAGTTGCGCCGGAACGCGCTATGCCGGTTTATCTGCGTGATAAAGTGGCTAAAAAAGAATCGGAAAGGTAATTGATAAGAATCAGTTACAATACTTTCATTATAAACGCGACAAAGAACAAGATTTTTTGACATGGCACAGTATTTTGAAATTCATCCAGACAATCCGCAGCCACGATTGATTCATCAAGCCGTCGAGATTATTCGGCAAGGTGGTGTGATCGTTTATCCGACCGATACGTCTTATGCGTTGGCTTGTCATATTGGCGACAAGCCGGCATTGGATAAAATTTGCCGTATTCGGCAACTGGATAATAAACATAACTTCACGCTGGTATGTGAAAACCTGGCGCAGGTTTCAAATTTTACCAAAATGGGTAATGACGCTTTCCGTCTGATTAAAAGCCTGATTCCCGGGCCATTTACGTTTATTCTGGATGCGACCCGGGAAGTTCCACGGCGTTTGCAACAGGCCAGGAAAAAGACCGTGGGGATTCGCGTGCCTGATTGTAAGATTGCTTTGATGCTGGTCAAAGAGCTCGGTGAGCCTTTGTTCACCTCAACCATGATTTTGCCGGGTGAAGATGAAGCATTGAGTGACCCGTATGATATTCGGGAAAAACTGGAACATGAGCTGGATCTGGTCATAGATGCCGGCATTATCGAATATCAACCGACGACCATTATTGATTGTCACGATAATCAAATCGAGATTGTTCGACAAGGCGCCGGTCACGCGCCAATGCTGGATTAAGTTCCCTTTACCCAGCACCTTGTTCTTCAGGACGAGGTGCTGGGTGAACCCAATTATCGTGGCATCTATAAGCACTTGCCTTGTACTTAACTGGAGTTGTGAATATGTTTATGAATGATTTGACGATGGTGCAAAAAATCGTCGTGTGGCTGTTGCCCGTAGTCTTTGCCATCACCGTGCATGAGGTCGCGCATGGCTGGGTGGCCAAGAAATTTGGTGATAATACTGCCGACCGGCAAGGACGATTGACGCTGAATCCGTTGAATCATATTGATTTAGTCGGCACGGTGTTGTTGCCGGGTATTTTATTGTTATCAGGTGCCGGCTTCATTTTTGGTTGGGCTAAGCCTGTGCCGGTCGATCCACGCAATTTTAAATCGCCGCGTAAGGATATGATGTATGTGGCGATGGCCGGCCCGATTTCAAACCTGCTCATGGCATTAGGCTGGGCCATAATCGCCAGAATTGGCGTGTCTTTAGCGGATGTTCAAGCAGTTGCACTGCCTTTGATCTACAGCGGCATCGCCGGTATTTCCATTAACCTGGTGTTGGCGTTGATTAACTTTTTGCCGATTCCACCTTTGGATGGCAGCCGGATTGTCGCTGGATTATTGCCTGAACGGATGGCCTGGCAGTATTATCGCCTCGAGCCTTATGGTTTTTATGTCTTGCTGCTGTTATTGGTGACCGGTGGCTTAGGGTTGATTCTGGGGTATCCGATGATGCTGATGCAGGCACTGTTTTTCTCACTGGCGGGTTTGGCGGGCTGATGACCATAGCCGGGGATTCGCCCTTGCAGCACGTTGAGGCGGCCGAGGCTTTGCCGCTGGCTAAGGTCATGGGGCAGCCTTATCCGGAGTTGCCGGAAGATTTATATATTCCACCCGATGCGTTGGAGGTTTTTCTCGACGCCTTCGAAGGGCCACTCGATTTGTTGCTATATTTGATTCGGAAACAAAATGTCGATATTCTGAATATTCCCATTGCCGAGATTACCCGACAATATATCGGCTATATCAACATGATGGACAGCCTGCGATTGGAGCTGGCGGCGGAATATCTGGTCATGGCGGCCTTGTTGGCCGAAATCAAATCGCGCATGTTATTGCCGCGGGTGCCGGATGAAGAGGCGGAAGAAGAAGACCCGCGCGCCTATTTGATATTGAAATTACAAGAATATGAAACCATCAAAAAGGCAGCAGAGAAGCTCGATGAACTGCCGCGTTATGAGCGGGATATTTTTGATGTGTCCATCAATACGGCAACCGTCGAGGTTAAACAGGCATTACCGGATGTTCAGCTCAAAGAGTTGCTGCTGGCGTTTCAGCAGGTTCTCAAGCGCGCAGAACAATTTAGTCACCACCAGATAACAAAAGAGCCCCTATCAGTCCGTGAGCGAATGGCAACCATTTTGGAAAAACTTGACCGAGCAAATAAGCTCCCTTTCACAGCGTTATTTATCCGAAAAGAAGGAAAAAGCGGGGTGGTTGTCTCGTTTCTTGCCATCCTCGAACTCAGTAAAGAAGGCTGCATCGACATCATCCAGCCCGAGCCCGCAGGCGACATCCATATCCAGACCCGAGCCCGCGACGCCGGAGCACGCTGAGAAAACGCTTGAACAAGTCAACGCCGCGCCGGTAAAAAAACGCCCTAAAAAACCGCGGCTGGATAAAAAAAGATTATTGGATGCAATGATTTATGCGGCAGATTTATCACATACGACAGAACAGATCCAGCAGCAGTATCCGGAACTTGAAGCAGATGATATTCGACGAATACAGAACACCATGCAGGATATAAAGTCTAAGACCGAGGCGGCACAAGAGATAACAGAAAGCGACACCGAGCGCGAGTCTGAATCTGTCGAGGCGAAAAATGATGTACAAAGCGTCGTGGAAACGGAGGTCAATGAGACAGACAATCCTGTGCCGGTCGATACATCATTGAAAAATATCGTCGAAGCGATTTTATTTGCCGCCAACCGCTGCATGACGCCTAAACAGATTCAGGCCGTTTTTCCGGAGCTGGAACAGCCTGAATTGAAGCATATTCAGGCTGCAATCGCTGAAATCAGTGCCGATTATCAAAACCGGCCGATTGCCCTGAAAAAACTGGCCAGTGGCTACCGCTTTCAGGTCAAGGCTGGGTTGTCGCCGTGGATTTCCAGGTTGTTTGAAGAAAAGCCACCGCGTTATTCCCGGGCATTATTGGAAACCTTGTCGATTATCGCTTATCGGCAGCCGGTCACGCGCGGCGACATTGAAGATATTCGCGGCGTCAGCGTCAGTTCCAATATTATTCGGACGTTATTGGATCGGGAATGGATTCGTATCGTTGCGTACAAAGAAGTGCCAGGGCGACCGGCTCTGTATGGCACAACCAAACAATTTCTGGATTATTTCAATCTGTCTTCACTGGAACAGTTACCGACACTCGATCAAATCAGTGAACTGGATTTGATGGCAGAACCTAATCATCACCATGAGGGACAAGAGCAACGTGAGCAACAAGAAAACACCACCTCGCAGCAAAAACAAGAGACCGCAACCCAAGACGACAGCGACGAAGACGCGCAATCTAAGCAAGCGTACAGCGGAGACGGGCAGCCTACGCTCCACTGACAGTCTCAGCGGTGAGCGTATTCAGAAAGTTCTGGCACGCGGGGGAGTGGCTTCTCGGCGGGAAATCGAGCGCTGGATAGAAGATGGCAAGATCGTGGTGAACGGTGGCGTGATTCAGCCGGGCTACCGATTGAAGCCGGGGGATGTCGTCAAGGTGAATGGGCGCATTGTCAAATGGGAAAAGTATGCGCTGCAACCGACTCGGGTACTGGTTTATCATAAACCGGAAGGTGAAGTCGTCACCCGGCGAGATCCTGAAGGGCGGCCGGTGGTGTTCACTCAGTTACCTAAACTGACCGTAGGACGCTGGATTGCCGTGGGGCGGCTGGATATCAATACATCGGGTTTATTATTGGTGACTAATAATGGTGAGCTTGCCAATCGTTTGATGCATCCATCGAGCGAAATCGATCGGGAATATGCGGTGCGTATTCTGGGGGATGTGGATGAGGCGATGATCGAACGCTTGAAAACCGGTGTGGAATTGGATGATGGTATGGCACGTTTCAATGATATTCAATTTCATAGCGGCATTGATGGCGCCAATAAATGGTTTTATGTCGTGGTGATGGAAGGCCGCAATCGGCTGGTGCGGCGTTTATGGGAATCACAGGGGGTTAAGGTCAGTCGCTTGAAGCGGGTGCGTTATGGGCCGGCCATGTTGCCGGAGCGCATAAAGCAGCGCTCCTATTATGAACTCGATGAACGCGAGTTAGCGCATCTGATGGATTATGTGGGGCTTGAGGCGCCGAAATGATTATTCATTTGGTTTATCAAAACGGCTTTAATGTCGCCAAAAAGACGATGGCAAATAAAAACAGCACTGGAATTTCATTCGCCCAGCGGAAATAAACATGTGAATGCCGGTTGCGATCATGTTTGAAATCATTCAGCCATTTACCGCAGAACGCGTGGTAAATCACCAGCAAAACAATCAACGCTAATTTGACATGCAGCCAGCCGAAGCCGCTGTATATGGCCCAGGCGTAATCGATCAGCATCCAGATGCCAAACAGCAACGTCAGCAGCATGCCGGGCGTCATGATGCCGTAGTACAATTTTCGTTCCATGATTTTAAAGCGTTCGATGCTCGGGCTGTCTTCCGCCATGGCGTGGTACACAAACAGGCGCGGCAGATAGAATAAGCCGGCAAACCAGGTGACCATGAAAATAATATGCAGTGCTTTCAATATCATAGTGGGCTTTAAGAGTCGTCAAACTGTGTGGCCAGCGCGTGTAATGCGTTTAGAGAGTCATTAAATTGCCGTTCATCATCACAGCGAACGGTGGCGTGCGCGACTTTGCGGCCTTTGCGCGGTAATTTGTCATACAGATGCAGATGTGCATGCGGAATCGCCAAAACAGACGCTTTAGGCGGCACATCGCCAATAAAATTGACCATGGCGCTGTAACCGACAGGCTGGGTCGATCCCAGCGGCAAATCGAGAATCGCACGCAGATGATTTTCAAACTGGCTGGTTTCGCTGCCTTCGATGCTCCAGTGGCCTGAGTTATGTACCCTGGGTGCAAATTCATTGGCAATCAGCTGGCCATTTACATCAAATAACTCCAGCGCTATCGTGCCGACATAATCCAAAGACTCCATCAATTTTAACACGTAGTTTTCGGCTGCTGTTTGCAGCGGGTCATTGGTCAGGCAACGGGCAACCCGTAAAATACCGCCCTTATGGGTGTTTTCTGATAAGGGATAAAAGACGGTGTCGCCATTGACGCGGCGAACCGCAATAATTGACACTTCACGCTGAAAGGGGATAAAGCCTTCAACAATGGAGGGTACATCCTGCATCATTTGCCAGGCATCTGCCAATTCCTCGGCGGATTGAATGACAACCTGACCTTTGCCATCGTAACCCATGCGTCGGCTTTTCAGGATGGCCGGATAGCCGATCGATGGCATTGCCTGCATCAGGTCATCAAGATTGTCCACGGCGGCAAATGGCGCAGTCTGAATGCCTAACGATTGAAAATGTTGTTTTTCAACCAGCCTGTCCTGTGCGGTTTGCAAGGCTTTGGCGGGCGGGTAAATGGTTGTGTGTGCGGTTAAATATTCCGCCGCACTCGCCGGTACATTTTCAAATTCATAGGTGACAACAGCGGCCTGCTGCGCCATTTTTTCAAGCAGGGCAGGATCGTCATAAGCGCCTTGCAGTAAATGGGAGAGTCTTACCGCGCCTGCTTCAGCGCTGGGGTCGAGGACAACAAATTTCTGTCCTAGAGGAATGCCGGCCAGTGCAATCATGCGCGCTAACTGACCTCCGCCTAAAATACCAACAGTCATATTTGTTCTCCGCTTGGGTCAGGGTTGGCCAGCACCGTTTTCGTCTGATTTTCTCGGAATTCTTTCAATGCCGTGCGGTATTCAGGGTATTTATTGCCCACGATAGCAGCGGCCATCAGTGCGGCATTGATGGCGCCAGCGCGGCCGATGGCCAGGGTGCCGACAGGAATACCCGCTGGCATCTGCACGATGGAGAGTAAAGAGTCCATGCCATTTAATGCTTTCGATTGAACCGGCACACCTAAAACCGGCAACACTGTTTTTGCCGCCGTCATACCGGGCAGATGCGCAGCTCCGCCGGCCCCTGCAATAATGACCTCGAGTCCCTGCGATTCGGCATTCTCTGCATACTCAAACAGTTTATCCGGTGTGCGATGTGCAGAAACCACTTCCACTGTGTGTGGAATGTTCAATTGTTCCAGCGTTTGCGCCGCATGTTGCATGGTCTCCCAATCAGATTTCGATCCCATAATGATGCCAATCAGTGCCGTCATGCAAATTCTCCAGTTAAGGCCAAGCTTAGATCCTAAGCATTTTAAAAAGCCAGGCAAAATATTGAAAAACCGCTAATTATCGCATAACTGACAAGGGTATTAAATAACAATATTTAAACGGGTGAAGGGAAAGGGGGTGTAGGTGAATTTTGTTACAAATCAGTACGTTTTGTGGGGAAAGCATATAAAGATTGCCAAAGATCTCTTGATTCTGAAAAAAATGCATCAATATCCCAAAGGCTGGTACGGC
>CAYUAE010000073.1:0-10340 GCA_964442675.1 uncultured Methylomarinum sp. | reverse complement strand
GACGCTGAACTTGCCGACATGCTGTAAATATGGCACCATTAAAGGATTTTGAAAGCCTTTCTATCCAGAAAGGCTTTATCGTTTGTAATGATGTCTGACGCAGCCCGATAATTCAAGCTATTCGGCTGCTGTCGCATCTACACTGGTTTTAATTCTTAACTTACAGAGGCATATCAATGGCTGGTCGCAATCATCTTTTTATCCCAGGCCCAACAAACACCCCCCATTCTGTACTCAGTGCCATGCACGTCCCGATGGAAGATCACCGCTCGCCGATCTTTCCGAAGCTGCTAACCCCCGTTCTGGAAGATTTAAAAAAGATCTTTCGTACCGAAAAAGGCCGTGCGCTGATCTTCCCGGCAACCGGCACGGCGGGCTGGGAAATCGCCCTGACAAACACCTTAAGCCCTGGCGATAAAGTTTTGATTTACCGTTTCGGGCAATTCAGTCATTTGTGGATGGAAATGGCTAAACGCTTAGGTTTGGATGTTGAAGTTCATGAAATTGAATGGGGCAAAGGCATTCCGCTCGATCATCTGGAACAACGCCTGAAAGAAGACAGCAATCACGAAATCAAAGCCTTTCTGGCCACACACAATGAAACTGCAACCGGCGTCACCAGCGATATCGCCGGCGTTCGTAAAGCGTTGGACAACGCAGGCCATCCAGCATTGCTGTTTGTCGATGGCGTCAGTTCAATCGCCAGTATCGAATTCCGCATGGACGACTGGGGCGTAGACGGCGCCATCAGCGGCTCACAAAAAGGCTTTATGCTGCCCGCAGGCCTTGCCATTGTCGCATTCAGCCAAAAAGCCATTGACGCCACCGAAACTGCACAGTGCAAACGCGGCTTTTTGGATTTGAAAGACATGCTCAATGCCAATGACACCGGCTACACTCCCTACACACCGTCCACACCGATGATTCACGGCCTCCGTAAAGCGCTGGATCTGTTACTGGAAGAAGGCATGGACAATGTTTATGCGCGCCATGCACGCCTGGCCGAGGGCACACGTCGGGCAGTCAAGGCGTGGGGACTGTCGTTATGTGCACAACCGGGCTGGGAGTCAGACACCGTTTCCGCCATCGTTGTCCCTGAAGACAAAGATGCCCGCGACGTCATCGCAACCGCCTTCCATAAATACAATATTTCCCTGGGCGCAGGCTTGACCGAACTGGCTGGCAAGGTTTTTCGTATTGGCCATATCGGTGACATGAATGATGTCTCCATGCTCGGCTGTATTGCCGGCGTGGAAATGGCCATGCTCGATCACGGTTTTGATATAAAACCAGGCAGTGGTGTCGCTGCAGCGATTGAATACTACCGTTCAACCGCGGCTTAAAATGACTCAGGCAGCGTTTAGCTTTATAAAGCGCTGCCTGTTTTTATCCACGTCCTAATTCAATCCTTCTTAGCTGTCGGCTTAAGCCGTCATTATTGTTGGCAAAGCCGGGCTAACGCGCGTTAAAATAAACGGTTTTTCTCTTGTTGAGGAACAACTGTGGAAAATTTCACACCTGTGTCCGCCTTCCTGGGCGGCAGCCTGATTGGCTTAAGTGCAATTTTATTATTACTTTACAACGGCCGCACAGCCGGCATCAGCGGTATTATGAATGGTGTTTTCTTATCGCCTGGACATGAACAACGCTGGCGCCTTGCCTTTTTGCTCGGCCTGATTCTCGGCGCGTTTATTTTTCAGCAGATCGTGCCGGATTTTATTCAATTTCGCAGCGACTACCCGCTTGCCCTGGTCGCCATTGGTGGTTTTCTAGTCGGTGTTGGCACCCGTTTGAGCAGCGGCTGTACCAGCGGTCATGGCATTTGCGGTATTGCCAACCTGTCGCGCCGCTCTATTATCGCAACACTATGCTTTATGGCCAGCGGCTTTATCACCGTCTTCATCACCAAACATGTATTGTATTTAATATGAATAAACTCTTGGTTGCCTTGATTTCTGGCATTATTTTTGGCCTGGGCCTATCCTTATCGCAGATGGTTGACGCCAACAAAGTCTTGGGCTTTTTGGATATTGCAGGTGACTGGGACCCGAGCCTGGCTTTTGTCATGGCAGGTGCGCTGGCTGTGGCCATGCCGGGCTTTTACTGGGTAAAAAAACGCCAGCGCCCGGTTTTTGAAGATGGCTTTCATCTATCACATAAAAAACAGATTGATAAACCGCTGGTTTTAGGCGCGATTATTTTCGGTATTGGCTGGGGCTTGAGCGGCTACTGCCCAGGCCCTGCCGTTGCAGGTATCGGCTTTGGCAACGGGGAAGCACTCGTCATGGTACTGGCCATTTATGCCGGTTTTTTTGCCGAGCGCTTTGTCGCTAAAAAATAATGCCGACACCTCAGCCTGAAAGAATCTATAGCGTCAGCCAGCTTAATCGGGAAACCCGGTTGCTGTTAAGCGATCATTTTTTATCGATCCGCATTGAAGGCGAAATTTCCAACCTCAGCCGCCCGGCATCGGGCCATTTGTATTTTTCGTTAAAAGACGACCGCGCTCAAATCCGCTGCGCCATGTTTCGACCGCATCAACGCGGACTTCGCTTTAAACCGGATAACGGCCTGCATGTTATCGCCACAGCCCAGGTCAGTCTGTATGAACCACGCGGCGATTATCAACTCATTATTGAGCAGATGGAAGAAGCCGGCAGCGGCGCGCTACAACGCGCATTTGAGCAATTGAAACAAAAACTGACCGCCGAAGGCCTGTTTGAAACCCGCAGGAAACGTCCGATTCCACGCCTGCCCAACCATATCGGTATCATCACCTCGCCCTCCGGCGCAGCTATTCAAGATATTTTAAGCGTCTTGAAGCGCCGCTTTCCAGCCATTCCGATTACCCTCTACCCGGCATCGGTACAGGGTGAGATGGCAGCACCAGAAATCGTCCGCGCGCTGGCGCTGGCCAATCAACAAGGTGTTGCCGATGTGTTAATTGTCGGCCGGGGCGGTGGCTCGCTGGAAGATTTGTGGCCCTTTAACGAAGAAAGCGTCGCCCGCGCCATTGCCGCCAGCACCATTCCGGTCATTTCCGCCGTAGGCCATGAAACCGATTTTACCATTGCCGATTTTGTCGCCGATTTACGTGCGCCAACGCCTTCGGCCGCCGCCGAACATGCCGCACCTGACCAGGCCGAGTGGCTCAATACATTCAAGGCGTATGAATTAAAATTGCAACAACTGATCGAATACGTGCTGGAGCAATCGACGCAACAACTGGACTGGCTGTATCGCGCTTTACAGCAGCAGCATCCCGAACAAAAACTGGCGCATAAAGGCGAGCAATTACGCAGTCTGGAAAGCCGCTTACAACAAAGCTGGCAGCGCCAATACGCGCAGCGCAATCAGCAGACATCCAGCCTGACACACCGTTTGCTGCAGAAAAATCCTTCGATAATGGCAAAACAGCAGCGCCACAATCTGCACAACACCGAGCAACGCCTGATTCGCGCCATGCAATCGGCATTGAGCCAGGCTCGGCAACGCTACACCGCCACCACTCAAACCCTGCATGCTATCAGCCCGCTGGCGACACTGGAACGCGGTTACGCCATCGTCCAGAAAAATGACGCCATCATAAAATCCAGCCGGCACTTACAGGTCGGAGATCAGGTCAAAACCCGGCTGGGCGAAGGCAGTTTTGTGAGTCGTATCGAAAAAATAAACCCTCATGAAAGCGATTAAAAACATCCTGATCACAGGCGCGGCCAAACGCATTGGCGCCAGTTGCGCACGCCTTTTACATACTGAAGGCCACAATATCGCACTGCATTATCATCATTCCGAGCAACAGGCGCTGAGCTTGCAACGTGAATTCAACCAAATCCGCCCGCATTCCGCCTGCAGCCTGAAAGCTGACCTTAAACAGCTTGATGATATACAACAGCTCGCAACGCAAGCCAGCACACAATGGAACGGCATTGACGTGTTAATCAACAATGCTTCAGCCTTTTTCCCCGATGACTTTGCAACAACATCGGAACAGGATTGGGACACACTGCTGGATACCAACTTGAAAGCGCCGTTTTTCCTGAGCCAGGCCCTGCTTCCCAGCTTACGTAAAAACCAGGGCTGTATCATCAATATCATCGATATTCATGCCGAACGCGGCTTGAAAGGCTATCCTGCCTACAGCATCAGCAAAGCAGGGCTGGCCGCCATGACACGCTCGCTAGCCAAGGAATTGGGGCCTGAGATTCGCGTCAATGGCATTGCGCCGGGGGCTATTTTATGGCCGGAGCAGGATATGGATGAGGCAACCAAAAGCGACATCCTCGCGCGTATTGCCTTGAAACGCAGCGGCAGCCCGCAAGATATCGCCCGCGCGGTACGCTTTTTTATTAATGATGCCGATTATATTACCGGCCAGATTCTGGCCATCGATGGCGGCAGAACGCTGTTCAACTGATTATTCGCTTTCCCAGGGCGGCTCGATTTTGCGTTGCCGCACGGCGGTCTTATCGAATTCATCCCACATCTGTCGATAGCTTTTTCCAGAAACAGGGTGTTTTTCATCGCCCGCGATTTCCGCCAAAGGCTCCAACACAAAGGCATATTTTTCGATTTCATCCCGCGGAATTTGCAGGCGGCCATCATGAATGACCTGGTCGCCAAACAGAATTAAATCCAGATCCAGCGTGCGCGATGAAAATTTCTGGCTGTTACGACTGCGGCCATGATCGAGTTCAATCTGCCGCAGTATTTTACCGACCTGCCTGGCCTGTAGGTCGGTATTAAAGCGCACAATCAAATTATAAAAATCATCGCCTTCAAATCCCATCGCCGCCGTTTGATAAATACTGGACAAATCAAGCGCCCCAAATGCATCCTGCAGCACGCGAATACTCGACGGAATATGCTTGTCTTTGTCGATATTACTGCCAATACTGATATAACCTGTGGTCATGGCTTTTTTGTACCCCGTTCGATGACAATACCAACATCCCGAGCCCGACTGATGGCACCGCGCTTGTTCAGGCGAATCCTGACCCAGCCAATCGAAAATTCATTCAGCAACATTGTCGCCACCTCTTCAATCAACTTTTCAACCAAGAAGTATTCGCTGTTTTCAACAAAGCTGACGACGCGCTCGGTGACGGCCTTGTAATCCAGAGTATCGGCAATATCATCCGATGCCGCAGCGGCACGAATATCAAAGCCCATTTCAATATCAAACACCAGTGTTTGCTTGATTTCGCGCTCCCAATCATAGATTCCGATGACAGTCGCAATTTCTAATCCACCTAAAAAGATAATGTCCATGTTGTTTTTCCGGTTATCATATATGGCAAATTTATCAGTATCATGTAAACCCGAAAGATATACAAGTTTTAGGAGCCAAGACATGCTTGAATGGTTACTCGTTCCCGCCGCCTATTTGTTCGGCTCAATCTCCAGCGCCATCATCGTCTGTCGCCTGATGGGCCTGCCGGACCCACGCGAACAAGGCTCCGGCAACCCGGGAGCGACCAATGTCATGCGTATCGGCGGCAAAAAGGCCGCAGCCATCACCCTGCTCGGCGACGCCTTGAAAGGTCTGATTCCTGTGCTGCTCGCCAAATCATTAGGTGCCGACAGCTTGTTGCTTTCCGCCGTTGTTTTTGCCGCGTTTTTAGGCCATCTCTATCCGCTGTTTTTCGGTTTTAAAGGCGGTAAAGGTGTCGCAACCTCATTTGGCGTGACCCTCGGCGTCACCTGGCTGCTCGGCCTTATCGTCTCGGGCACCTGGTTTCTGGTCTATAAAATCAGCGGCATATCATCCCTTTCAGCGCTGGTGGCGTCGGTACTGACGCCGTTTTATGTCTGGCTCATTGTTGGGGATACCAACCTGGTCATCACCTTTGTTCTGATCTCAAGTATTTTACTGTGGCGACACAAAGCCAATATTCAGCGTTTATTGCGCGGCGAAGAGAAATAAGCTCAATTACGATGCACTGATGACAATTCGGCAATCGGCCAGCGCGGCCGGGCAAAAATCTGCAAATCTTCATGCTGCCCTGCCAACAACCGCTGACATCCGGCATAGGCAATCATGGCGCCATTATCGGTACAAAATTCCAGGCGGGGAAAATGAAGCACAGCCCCTTGTTTTTCGGCCATGGCCTGCAGTTGCCGCCGGATTTCCTGGTTGGCACTGACACCTCCTGCAATCACCAGCGTTGTCAATCCGGTTTGCTGTAACGCCCGCCTGCATTTAATCACCAGTGTTTCGGCCACCGCTTGCTGAAATGCGTAGGCCACATCGGCTTTGTCCTGTTCAGTCTTAGCCGTCGCATTCAGGGTGTTCATGGTAAAGGTTTTAAGGCCGCTAAAACTAAAATCCAGCCCTGGCCGGTCAGTCATAGGCCGCGGAAATCGAAAACGCGGCCTGCCCAGCTCTGCCAGTTGCGACAAACGCGGCCCGCCCGGATAGCCTAAGCCCAGCATTTTTGCTGTTTTATCAAAGGCTTCACCGGCCGCATCATCCAGCGATTCACCTAACAACTGATAACGCCCAATGCCCTCAACTTTAACCAGTAAGGTATGCCCCCCTGAAATTAACAAGGCCACAAATGGATATTTTGGCGGATTATCTTCCAGCATCGGCGCCAACAAATGCCCTTCCATATGATGTGTCGCCAGCGCAGGCACCCCCCAGGCCCAGGCCAAACTGCGCGCAGTACAGGCGCCCACCAACAACGCCCCCATCAAACCGGGCCCTGCGGTATAGGCCACACCATCGATGTCCTGTGCCGTCAATGCACTTTCGGCCAGACACTGTTTGATCAATGGTGTTAATTTCCGAATATGGTCGCGTGAAGCCAATTCCGGCACGACACCACCATAGGCACTGTGCATGTCAACCTGACTGTAAAGCAGGTGATGAACCAGGCCTTTATGGGCATGATAAACAGCGACTCCGGTTTCATCGCATGAGGTTTCAATTCCGAGAACGTACATTAAGTTTTGAAAAATATTTTTTGTCAGATATAATTGGGAATTCCCTGAAGATCAAAGTATCTTCATTACATTCTTTTGAATATTAACATATATCAGGTCAATTTATGCCAGCAGTAAAAGTTAAAGAAAACGAACCTTTCGATATTGCGATCCGTCGCTTTAAACGCGCGTGCGAAAAAGCCGGTGTTTTATCCGAAGTTCGCCGTCGTGAATTCTACGAAAAACCAACCGCAGAACGTAAACGCAAGAAAGCGGCTGCCGTCAAACGTCACCTTAAAAAACTGGCCCGCGAGCGTTATGCACTGAAAAACCTGCGTCGTGGTCGCCCACAAATCTAAGACAATGTCCTCTTTAAAAGCGACCATTACCGACGCCATGAAGGCCGCGATGAAATCCGGAGACAAAGCCCGACTCGGCACAATCCGGATGATTCTCGCCGCCATCAAACAAATCGAAGTTGACGAGCGCATCGAGCTGGATGACAACCGCATTCTTGCCGTGCTCGACAAAATGCTCAAACAACGCCGCGAATCCATTCGCCAATATCGCGATGCCAATCGCGCAGATCTGGCTGAAATCGAAGAGGACGAAATCCAGATTATTCAGGATTTTCTGCCGCAAGCGCTCAACAATGAAGAAATTCAGCAGATGATTGAACAGGCTATTGCCGAAACAGGCGCAAGTTCAATCAAGGATATGGGCAAAGTGATGGGCATCTTGAAACCTAAAATGCAAGGGCGCGCCGATATGGCTGTCGTCAGCGCACAAATCAAGACCGCCTTATCGGCATAAGCCGCCGCCGACCATGAGCGGCCGAATTCCTCGTGAATTTATTGACGATCTACTGGTACGCGCCGATATTGTCGATCTGATCGACAGCTATGTTCCCTTAAAAAGAACTGGCAGCAACTTTATGGCGCGCTGCCCTTTCCACAACGAAAAAACACCCAGCTTCTCAGTCAACCGCAAAAAACAGTTCTATCACTGCTTTGGCTGCGGCGCCAGCGGCAATGCCATCAGCTTTCTGATGGATTACAATCATCTTGACTTCATTGAAGCAGTCGAAGACCTCGCCGCCTTTGTCGGCGTTGATGTGCCGCGTGAAAAATCCAACTTCACAACGCCCGCCAAACACGACCTCAGCGCCCTGTACCAGACACTGGAACAGGTCAGCGCGCATTATCAAAAAATCCTGCACACCAACGCCGGCCAAGCTGCCAGAGATTACCTCACCGCCCGCGGCGTCAATCCTGACGTCATTGCGCGCTATGAACTGGGCTTTTCCCTGGATAGCTGGGACGACTTAAGCAAACGCTTCCCCCAAAAACTACTCATCGATGGCGGTATGCTGGTGCAAAACGAAAATGGCCGAACTTACGATCGCTTCCGCGGCCGCCTGATGTTCCCCATTCGTGACAAGCGCGGCCGTGTCATCGGCTTTGGCGGCCGCGTACTCGACGACAGCACCCCTAAATACCTGAATTCGCCGGAAACCGCCGTTTTTTCCAAAGGCAATGAGCTTTATGGTCTGCACGAAAGCTTAAGCCAAACTTCCCACCCTGAACGCTTTATCATCGTTGAGGGCTATATGGATGTAATTGCCCTGGCCCAGCAAGGCATTGATTATGCCGTGGCGACATTAGGCACGGCAACATCGGAAAAACACATCGAAACCCTGTTTCGCTTCAGTAACGAACTGGTTCTCTGCTTTGACGGCGACAGCGCCGGCCAGCAAGCCGCCTGGCGCGCAATGGATGCCGTATTTCCCAGCCTGAAAGACACTCGCCAGGTTAAAATCATGCTGCTACCGGAAAAGGAAGACCCGGACAGCCTGATACGCCACCAAGGCCTCACCCATTTTCAAAGCCTGATCGAACACGCCACACCGCTGTCGGAATATTTTTTTTCCACACTCAGCCAGAATATAGACCTTAGCAATGCCGAAGGCCGTGCCGCATTAGCCGCAAAAACATCGCCCTATCTAAAAAAACTCCCGGCCGGTTTTTTTAAAGACATGATGTACGCCCGTGCCCGAGAAATCACCCAGGTACAAAATCTAACACCTCTCAAAAAACCATCTATACTTAAAACCAAACCCGACAACAGACCTTCACCGACTCGACTGGTTATTGCCTTGCTATTACAAAATCCTGAATTTTCCCGACATATTGAAGTCAAAAACCTGGATTGGAATGCACTCGACGCACCCGGCATGTCCCTTTTGCAGGAAATTTTTACGAAAATTCAGAAAAATCCCGATACCAATACAGCCATTTTAATCGAGGAATTTCGTGACACACCCCATGCCACCGCCATACAGAAATTAGCCGGACTGGAGGTTGTCGGATCGAATCTGGAAGCTGTATTTTTACAAGCACTGGACCGTATTTTAGCCCAGGTCACCGACCAACAGATCACCCGCCTACTTGAAAAAGAACAGCAGGAAGGCCTGACACGCGAAGAAAAACAGAGGCTTTTGGAACTATTAAGCAAAAAACAGACTCAATAGCACACTATATTTTTATTTTTTATGTTATACTGGCCTGTTCATCGGCGAGTGATTAGTGCTTTCATATTTGTGAGTAAAGAATGAACCAAGATCAACAACAATCCCAATTAAAACAATTGATAGCGAAAGGTAAACAACAAGGTTACCTGACCTATACAGAAGTGAACGATCACCTCCCTGGCGACATCGTTGACCCTGAGCAGATTGAAGAAATCATTGGCATGATTAATGACATGGGCATCCAGGTTCATGAAGTTGCGCCAGATGAAGACGCCATCATCAGTACTGATAACGCAGTGACCACTGATGATGACGATGCCGCCGCTGAAGTGGCTGCCCTGGCCTCTGTCGATGCTGAATTTGGACGCACCACCGACCCCGTTCGCATGTATATGCGTGAAATGGGTTCTGTAGAGCTACTGGCGCGCGAAGAAGAACTGGCTATCGCCAAACGTATCGAAAGCGGTCAGCGCCAGATTATTGAATCTATCGCGCGCTCGGGCTTTATTGTCGATGCTTTTCTGCAGTCTTTTGATGATGTACAAGTCGAAGATTCCGGCGTCCGCCTCGCCGACATGCTAACAGGCTTTGTCGACCTCGATGCCCCTGATGATGCCCAGGTGACTACCGGCGATGAAGAAGTTGAAGAACCGAAGACACTGAGCTACGAAGACATCAAAGTTAAAGTGGATGAACTCAGAGCCTTACAAAAAAAAGCCAAGGCATCCATCAAGAAAAATGGCTACACGCACGAAAAAACTGAAAAGATATTCGACGAGCTGTCACGCTGCTTCAGTGAATTTAAATGGACGCCCCAATACCTGAAAAAAATGATCGCGATCTCTGCCGACATCACGGCGGAAATTCGCGAACAGGAAAAAAT
>CAYUAE010000072.1:0-10534 GCA_964442675.1 uncultured Methylomarinum sp. | reverse complement strand
TAGCATGATTTCATTAGCAACCATAGAATCCATTTTGTCAATGACAGACGTGCCGGGTCATTTACTTTTTTTATGCGCTCTGGGGTGGGCCTGGTCGTAAATCTTGCTCAAATACTGAAAATCAAGATGTGTATAAATCTGTGTTGTTGAGATATTCTGATGGCCAAGAAGTTCCTGAACGGCGCGAATATCCTGACTGGATTCCAATAAATGACTGGCAAAAGAGTGCCGCAACATATGCGGGTGAACATGTTGCTCCAAGCCATGCTTTTTGCACCAGCGGTCGAGCCGTAATTGAATGCTGCGCTGACCGAGCCGCTTGCCTTTTGCGCTGATGAACACGGCAGAATCTGCACTTTCAAAACGACATTCCAGCCAGCGCCGTATCGCCTGGACCGCTTTTTTGCCAATCGGTAAATCGCGCGCTTTATCCCCTTTCCCTTGCCGCACCCGCAGCTGGCCTGAATCCAAATCAATATCTTCAAGATTCAATTGCGCCAGCTCGCTGAGCCGCAGACCGGAAGAATAAAATAACTCAAACATGGCAAGATCGCGAATTTCCAGCACTGAGTCCGGGCTTGCCTCTAACAGGGCGGTGATTTGATCGATATCCAGGGTTTCCGGTAATAATTTGTTTTGCCTGGGCGCTTTAATGTTTTTAGCCGGATTATGGCCGCACTGCTGTCTGGCCATCAAAAAACGATAAAAACTGCGAATCGACGCCAGCATTCTCTGCAACGAACGACTACCGATGCCTTCACGGTGACGCTGCGCAATATAGTTTTGGACGTGCTCATGTTGTACCTGCTGCCAGTTTTCAAGCGCAAGTGTCTGACAGAATTGCCTGAAATAACGCAAATCCCGCTGATAATTGCTCAGCGTATGCTCTGATGCGCGCTTTTCAACCTTGAGAAATTGAATGAAAGCGTCGATATCAGGCGTCATTCTTCGGTCAACATCGCAATCAGTCGCGTGCCAATGATTTCGCTCATCTGGGTCAGGAACAAATGCCCCATACTGGCATGAAAACGATTCTCATCACGACTGCCTATGGCCAAAAGCCCCTCCAGCTGTGTAAAGGCCATCGGAATAATAGCGCATGACCTGACCTGTTCAGCCTGATCAGCAAACAGAAATCGTGCCTGAGCCAGTGTGATATGTCCACATTGTGGTTGATTTCGACTTAAGATGGAATAAAAATGCGTCAATTCAGGATGTTCAGGCGCGACAAAAACCGCCTCATGCACGGGTTCTGACGCGTCATGTGCCTGAATAATCTTGATGGCAACAAAATCGGTATTGAAACATTCCGACAACACCTGATCAAGATTGACACACACATCATCTAACGATTGGCTTTCCAGCATTGCCAATGTCAATTCATGCATGCGGCTGAAGACAGTATCATTTTCGTGAGCAATTTCAATCAGGGTTGCGAGTTGATTTTCCAGTTCCTGATGTTTTTTGCGAAACATTTCCAATTGTCTGGAAATCAATGAAACCGCTTTTCCGGTCGGATGGGGCACATAAAGATGCTCCAATAATTCTTCGTGGTCATGGAAGAAATCCGGATGCTCGAACAAAAAATCAGCCACTTGCTGAGGATCCAGTGCCGACCCACTCGTATTATCGGGTAGTCTTTCAATATCAGTCATAAATCAATCGTTCCTTCAAAAACACCTACAGCAGGGCCTGTCATCATCACAGGGTGACCTCGACCGGCCCAATGAATTTTCAGCTCACCGCCAGGCAATTGCACCGTAACGGTATCATCCAGCAAATTCTGCTCGATTCCGATAACAACTGCCGCGCAAGCACCACTGCCACAGGCTAAGGTTTCGCCCGCACCGCGTTCATAAACCCGGAGCTTGATATAGTGGCGATCCAGCACTTGCATAAAGCCAATATTAGCGCGTTCTGGAAAAAACACATGATTTTCTAAGGCCTGCCCCAGCGTCGCTACCGGCGCGGATTGAATATCATTGACTTGCAGCACCGCATGCGGATTGCCCATAGACACCGCGCCAAAGGCTTTTTCGACATTATCAACCGTCACACTGTAAAAGCGTGACGCCTGCTTGGCGCGAACCGGAATATCATGGGGTGCAAAGCGCGGGATGCCCATATTGACAGTGATCAAGTCATCTTCTGTGACATATAAAACCAATTGCCCGGCTTCGGTTTCGACTCTGATTTCATCTTTGTCCGTCAGCCCCTTGTCACGGACAAAGCGGGCAAAACAGCGCGCGCCATTACCACATTGCGCCACCTCGCTACCGTCAGCATTGAAAATGCGATATTTGAAATCGGCCTCAGGGCATTGCGGCGATTCCACCAGCAGAATCTGATCGCAGCCTATGCCAAAATGCCGGTCGGCAATATGTCGAATCTGCTCAGGCTGAAGCGCAACGTGTTGATTGATCGCATCGATCACGACAAAATCATTGCCTAAGCCCTGCATTTTAGTAAACTTCATCACCTGTCTTCCGCAATCAAGGCCTCGCCCTGCCAGAGTTGAGCCAGGCTTTCACGCTGTCTGATCAGCCAGTGCTTGTCGCCATCAACCAGAACTTCGGCCGCCCGCGGTCGTGAATTGTAATTAGAGCTCATGGTAAAGCCATAGGCGCCGGCGGAACGAACGGCCAGTAAATCACCCGGCTGCAATGCCAGGCTTCGATCTTTACCCAGAAAGTCACCCGTTTCACAGACCGGCCCCACAATATCCCACCGTTTGAGTTCAGCATTATTATTCTGTTTGACCGGAACAATATCCTGCCAGGCATTGTAAAGCGAAGGCCGCACCAGATCATTCATGGCCGCATCGACAATGGCGAAATTTTTCTCCGCAGTCGATTTTAAATATTCCACTCGCGTCACCAAAATCCCGGCATTACCCGCAATCGCCCGCCCCGGCTCTAACAAAATTTCGTAATTGCTGCCAGCCAAACGTTCGAGTAACAAGCTGATATAGTCGGCTGGCGCAGGTGGTGTTTCATCACGGTATCGAATGCCCAGTCCACCCCCTAAATCCAGATGATGCAGATTGATACCGGCATCTTTTAAGCGATCAACAAAAACCAGCACCCGTTCCAGCGCCGCCATAAAAGGCTCGGTTTCAGTCAGCTGTGAGCCGATATGACAATCGATACCGACAATTTCCACATGATCCATTTTTGCTGCACGTCGATATTCACCGAACGCTGTTTCAAAATCGATGCCGAATTTGTTTTCCTTCAGGCCGGTCGAAATATAAGGGTGCGTCCTGGCATCAACATCAGGATTGACCCGAAAGGAAACCGGCGCGACCATACCCAGCTCGCCAGCCAAACGATTAATGCGATCTAACTCACCCGGCACTTCAATATTAAAGCAGCGAATCCCGGCTTTTAAAGCGGCCACGATTTCCGGTTCCCGTTTACCGACACCCGAAAACACAATTTTTGAGGGTTTTCCACCTGCCGCCAATACACGCGCCAACTCACCTTCCGACACAATATCAAATCCCGAACCCAGGCGGGCTAAGAGATTCAACAAGGCAATATTGGAATTGGCCTTGACCGCATAACATATCAGATGGGGATGGTCGGCAAAGGCCTTGTCAAATGCGTGCCAGTGCCGCTCCAGCGTGGCGCGGGAATAAACATACAACGGTGTACCATGCCGCTTGGCCAAATCACTGACGGCGATATTTTCAGCATAGAGCTGACCGTCTTTAACGGTAAATTCATCCATTCTATTGATCTTCCTCAGGAACGTAAATTGGGGGCGGGTTATCCGGCAAATATAATGGGCCGGTCTGCCCACAAGCGCTGCTCAGCAGCATTAAAAGTAGCAGAATTTTGATTTTCATCAGCCATCTCCATAAACGATGCCCGGCAACCAGGTCGCCAGTTGCGGCCAGAACGCCAATAACGCCAGCATTGATATCTGAATCAAAATAAACGGCATCACGCCTTTATAAATCTGCCCGGTGCTGACTTCAGCCGGCGCCACGCCGCGCAGATAAAACAGGGCAAAACCAAATGGCGGGGTTAAAAATGAGGTTTGTAAATTGATTGCAATCATAATGCCCAACCAGACAGGATCAAGTCCCATCGCCAATAATACGGGGCCTACAATCGGCACAATGACAAAGGTAATCTCAATAAAATCCAGCACAAAACCGAGCAAGAACATCACCGCCATAACGCTGAACATCGCGCCAAATTTACCGCCGGGCAGGTCAGATAACACATCGACAATCAGCGCTTCGCCATCAAAACCACGGAAAACCAGCGAAAACAACGCCGCGCCGATCAAAATCATAAACACCATGCTGCTGACCTGCGTCGTATTCTGGCAGGATTCGCGTAAAGTTTGCCAATTCAATTGCCGCTTGAATCCAGCCAGCAGCATCGCGCCGACCGCGCCGACGCCCGCCGCCTCGGTAGGCGTCGCTATACCGCCCAGGATCGAGCCTAACACGGCAAAAATCAACAGCAGCGGGGCGCTGAGGCTTTTCATGATTCGCCAATAAAACGCACGACTCCGCATCGCCGGATTCTCAGGGGCCGGCATCGTTTCGGGATTCAGCCAGGCGATGCTGACAATATAAATCAAATAAAACAACACCAGACTCAAGCCAGGTATCAACGCACCCGCAAACAAGTCACCCACCGACACCGTTTCTGGTGCAAAAATACCCATATCCAGCTGGGCCTGCTGATAGGCGCTGGAAATCACATCACCCAATAACACCAGAACAATGGATGGCGGAATGATTTGCCCCAATGTACCTGAAGCGCAGATGGTGCCGCAGGCAATGGCCGGATCATAGCGATTTCGCAACATGGTCGGCAGCGATAACAGGCCCATGGTGACCACGGTTGCACCGACGATACCGGTGCTCGCCGCCATCAACATGCCAACCAGTGTTACGGCAATACCCAGTCCACCCCGCAGGCCGCCAAACAATTCGGCCATCGCTTCCAGCAGATCTTCAGCGATGCGGGCTTTTTCCAGAATAACACCCATAAACACAAACAACGGCACCGCAATCAGCGTTTGATTACTCATAATGCCAAACAAACGATTCGGCAATGCATTTAAAAATGCATCATCAAACACATCAAACTGAATGCCGACGGCAGCGAACAGCAAGGCGGTTCCACTCAATGCAAAGGCAACCGGAAAGCCACTGAGCAAAACAATAAACACGGCCGCAAACAGCCATAACGCCAGATACTGTTCCATCAGCCAGGCTCCTTATTATCTGTTACCAGGATTATCGACAGGTTTTTAAAAAACATGGCTAACGCCTGTAAAATCAGTTGTATGCCCATCACAATAATCAGACTTTTCAGCAAAAACAGCCCCGGCAAGCCGCCGGAATGACGCGAACCTTCCAGCACCGACCATGACTCGGTAACGTAATGCCAGCTTGCCCAAACAATAAATCCACTCACCGGCAATAATAAAAACAATGCCCCCAGGCAATCGACCCAGGCCCGGCCTTTCTCACTCAAGCGCTGATAAAAAATATCGACCCGAACATGACCATCGTAATTTAAGGTATAGGCTGCCCCAAGCATAAACACCATGCTGTGCATATAAGTGACCGTTTCCTGCAGCGCGACCCAGCCACTATCGAAAGCATAACGCAACACAACAACAGTAAAGGTTGTCAGCACCATCAATAAACTCAACCAGGATACCGCTTTGCCCAGCCCGTTATTAAACGTTTCGATTAATGAAATACAGCGATTCATAGCATCTGAAGATAAAAAAACGCCATTTTACCTGAAAAGCGACGGACATGTTGCCAATTTACAACATGGCACAGGATTTAAAAGACCAGAAACAATCCGGGGTCATTTTTGTCAAGACAAGATGAAAAAGGATGGCTAGAGTGATGAACGCATGTGTGAAGCGTAGTATATTTACGTCCATGAAAATTTTACGCTTCCTGACGGTTGATCCTGTCAATTTAAGCCTTAAAGCAAAAGCCTATTCCACCATTGCCTGTTTTTGCTCTATTTTCTTTGTAGCCTTAAGCACGCATATTGTTGGGCTTGGACCGCAATATCCGATGATTATAGCTTCGTTAGGAGCCTCTGCCGTTATCTTGTTTTTTATTCCAAACAGCCCGCTGGCTCAACCTTGGCCCTTTGTCGGCGGTCAGCTTAGCTCCGCGTTGATTGGCATTACTTGCGCACTCAACATCGATGAAGTCGCATCGGCCTCAGCCGTCGCTGTGGGCGGATCGGTGTTAGTCATGGTACTGTTGCGTTGTCTGCACCCACCCGGCGCTGCAACCAGCCTGGCACCGATCATGGCTGGCGATTCCGTCATTTCGTTGGGCTATCAATTTGTACTCCACCCTGTTGCCATCAATGTCGGGTTTATGCTGCTGTTATCACTTCTCATCAATCGCCTCCTGATGAAACGTAATTACCCCAGTCCGCTACCGACAGACTCCAGCACTCAATCGCCATCAAGCACGATAACCCGGCCCGAATATAAAATCGGTATTTCAGAACAGGATATGACGCTAGCGTTAAAAGAGATGGATTTTTTTGTCGATATGACGCCCGCCGATCTGGCCAAGATCCTGACCCGAACCGAGATGAATACCTTCAAACGTATTCGGGGCGATATCTGCACAGCCGATATTATGCGCCGGGATGTCAGCACAGTTGAATTTGGCACCGAGGTGGAAGAAGCCTGGACGATGATGTACCAACAAAACCTAAAAGCTGTGCCTGTGATAGACCGTGCCGGATATGTGATCGGCATCATTACCTGGCATGATTTTTTTAAATTTCTCGACCTGAACCCGTATGCCGGTTTTCAGGATAAGTTTCGCCATTTTATACGCCGTACGACCGATGTCTTTGCTCGCAAACCTGAAGCGGTCGGGCAAATCATGACGTCGTCGGTTGTAATCATGCCAGATACAGCCCATATTGTTGAACTGATTCCATTAATGTCTCTTCAGGGGCATCGCCAAATCCCGATTGTCAATGCCGACAATCGCCTGGTTGGTATGGTGTATCAGGCCGATTTAATTTCCGCAATCTATAACGTCACACTCGCGACACATGCAAGCTGATTATGCCGATTCGGCCTCTTCAATCGCCTCATCTTCCGTCTGCGCCATCAATTCAGGTTCGGATAATTCAGAGTCCGATACTTCTGTTTTTGTGCTTTTGCTCAAGGGCAGATGATAATAGAGCTCGACAAACAGCACCGGTATCCAAAACGCCATCAATACAGCAATCGAAAAAAAACCGGGATTGAGAATGTGTCCAACCCACCATGCCCCCATGCTGCCCCAAATCACCCGCATAGGCCCTGGAATATATGCTTGCGCCATGTTTCTACTCTGTTTTAAGTTACAACAAACAAAGTATCGGCCAGCAGACCCAAAATTTAAGACTTCACCTTGAATCGGCCGTAACGAGCCAAAATCACCGGCATCAGCAGCAAATTTAAAAATGTCGATGAAACCAGGCCACCAATAATGATCGCCGCCATTGGCCCCATGATTTCACGCCCCGGATTATCACTGTTAAAGGCAATGGGAAACATCGCCAAGGCAGTCACCAACGCCGTCATCAAAATAGCCGGCAAACGTTGCTGCGCCCCCAGCACCACGGTCTGCCAGTTCCAGGGCAAGCCTTCATCCTGCACTAAATGCTGATAATGCGAAATCAACATAATACTGTTGCGCACGGTGATACCGAACAAGGTGATAAAGCCCACCACCGCACCGACCGACAGGCTGGCGTTGGTCATCAGCACCGCACCGACACCGCCCAATAAGGCGAATGGCAGGTTGGTCAGTGTCAACAACATATTGCGCATGTTGTTCATCGCCAAATAAATAAAAATCAACACCCCGACACCGGCCAGCAGCGCATGTAAAATCAGGTTATGCCGCGCCTGACGCTGCTCGGTTGCAGCGCCGGTAAATTCAGGATAACTGCTGCTCGAAAATTCGATTTCATCAAACACGCGCGCTTTGAGTTCGCGCATAAAATCATCCATGTCGCGGTTATCGACAGCACAGGTGATGGTCTGTTTGCGCTGAGCGTTTTGATGCAAAATATTATACCGGCTCTCGCCATGGCGAATGCTGACCACCTGACCTAATTCGATCACCGCACCATCGAGCGTTTTAATCGGAATATGCCGGATCGACTCAGGATCGGCACGCATCTCAGGCGGCAGAGTGACACTGATATCCAACAACCGATTACCTTGCACCTGCTGGCCCACCACGCGCCCCCGGTAGGCCGTTTCAATCGCTTGTCGAATCTCTGCCGGGCGCAAACCAAAACGCGCCAGATGGGATTCATCCAGTTCAATCAGAATATCGGGCGTCGCCGGCGGCGACCTCAGCTGCACATCTTCCGCCCCGTCAATCGACTGCATGATGGCGGCGACCCGGACGGCTTGCCGATCCAGTTCGCGCAAATCATTCCCGTAAATATTGACGACCACTGGCGCGGTGTAACCGGAAATCGTTTCATCAATACGTTCGGTTAAAAATGTATTCACTTCCGCCACAATACCCGGAAAACCCTGCAACACACGGCGCAGTTGCTCGAACACCTGTTGTTGCTCACGGCCTGATAGCGGTTTCAGGCGCACTTCATATTCGCTGTAATGCGTGCCATACGTATCCGCGCCACGCTCGGCACGCCCGGCCCATTGCGAAACCGACGCCACCCCTTCAATCTGCAAAAACTGCCTCGTCAACGCTTGCCCCATTGCGATCGATTGGGCCAGAGAGGTGCCGGGCATGCTGCTGGTATGCACCATATAATGCCCTTCCCGCAATTCCGGCAAGAATTTATGCTCGACCTGCTCCAATAAATACAGTGCCAGCAAACTGACCATCAACAAGAGCACCAACACCGCTTTAAAGTGATGCTTAACTCCGCTTAAAACAGCCACATAAACGGGTTTTAACACACGAATCAATGGTGGTTCCGCTGTCGATAAAGACCTGTTCCCCAGCAATAACAGACTCAATGCCGGTGTGAGCGTCAAGGCCACCAGCAATGATGCCAGAATAGCCAGGATATAGGCATAGCCCAAAGGGGCAAACAAACGACCGGCAACCCCATCTAACGTCAATAAGGGTACAAATACCAAGGCCACGATAAAACTGGCGTAAACCACCGAGCTGCGCACCTCCAGCGAGGCGTTCAGAACGACCTGATCCGCATCCTGTGGTTTTGCAGCCCTGTTATTTTCTCGCAGCCGACGAAAAATATTCTCACAATCGATAATCGCGTCATCCACGACTTCGCCTAACACAATCGCCAACCCGCCCAGCACCATGACATTCAAATGCACCCCGGCCTCCAGCAAAACCACAATCGCCGCGACCAATGACACCGGAATCGCCAGGGTCGAAATCAATGCCGTACGCAGGTTATACAAAAACAATACCAGCACCAGCAACACAAAACCCGCGCCGACCAGTAAATGACCAGAAAGACTGGCGAACGAGGTTTCGATATAATCGGCCGGCCTGAACAAATGCGGATAAAAGCGGATGTTCTGTTTTTTGAACAACGGTTCAAACTCTTGCAAAACCGCCTCCACCCGCCGCGAAACCGACAAGGTATTCGCCCCATATTGACCAATGACCATCATCACAACGCCGGGCTGCCCCATGATCTGAGCCGCACCAAATGCCGGTTTTGGCGCGTATTCGATATGCGCGACATCGCCCAATACAATATTTTTGCCCTGCTGACGGCGGACAATCAGTCTTGCCAGCTGCGCCGGTGTTTGCATCGCATCGTTGACCTTGAGGCTGAAACGCTGATTGGCATTTTCGATAAAACCACCGCCGCTGCCCGGCTGTCCGACCGCTCGCACAGCTTCGATCACATCAGATATGGACAACTGATAACGCTGTAATTTAACGGGATCGAGCTGAATTTGTAATTCCCGGATGTGTCCACCAAAAACATTGACATCAGCCACGCCTGGAATCGCCATAATGCGCGGTACCAGCGTCCAATCAGCAAAGCTTCGCAATTGCATCAGGTTTTTATCGCGGCTGCTCATTCCCAATGTCAGTACCGTTGCCGATGACGACGATAACGGCACCAGCACCGGTGGCTGGACACCCACAGGCAGTCGTGAAGCAATCGTGCGCAAGCGCTCGGCAACTTGCTGTCGATTGACTCGAATGTCGCTGTCTTCACTAAATACGACCGTTACGACCGATAAGCCCTGGATTGACTCAGAGCGCATAAATTTCAGGCCAATCAAACCGGCCAGAGCCGTTTCAATCGGTTGCGTCACCAATACTTCGACATGTTCAGACGACAACCCCGGCGCTTCGGTTTGAATAATGACCTGTTTAGGCGAAAACTCCGGAAAAATATCCAGCCCCGCCTGACTGAAACGATAGCCGCCATAGCCGAGTAGAACGACGGCCAGAATCACAATCAGCGGTGCAAAGCGAATGGAAAAACGGACTAATAAAGACAGCATGAAAACCCTATAACCCTAAAAACATCGCGAGCAC
>CAYUAE010000071.1:6132-10683 GCA_964442675.1 uncultured Methylomarinum sp. | reverse complement strand
GGCAGTTGCGGCTGCGCAATATGGGCGGCATTGTCATCATAGACTTTATCGACATGGTCAATGAAGAGCATAAACGTCAGGTACTTCGAACACTTGAAGAGGGTCAGCAGAGTGACCGGGTGAAATGGAACATCACAGAAATTTCCGAGTTGGGGTTGGTGGAAATGACTCGTAAGAGGACTCACCAGAGCTTGCTGAAAATGATGTGTGAACCTTGTATCACCTGTAATGGTCGCGGTTTTATCAAAACAGCAGAAAGTGTCTGCCTGGAGATATTCCGCGAGATTCAACGGCCAGGCTTGGATCGCGTTATTCGCGCCGCCTATGATTTACTCGATCTTTCCACCTATTTTACGGCAGGTGTGAAAGAAGTTCGCGCCTGGACCATTCCAAAAGGTGCTTCGGCACCGCAAGCGGCTGGTGTGATTCATACTGATTTTGAAAAAGGCTTTATTCGTGCCGAAGTTATCGCCTATGAAGATTTTGTGGCCTTTAAGGGTGAGCAAGGCGCAAAAGATGCCGGAAAATGGCGGCTGGAAGGAAAGGACTATATTGTTCAGGATGGCGATGTCATTCACTTCCGATTTAATGTTTGACACTCACACGATTACTACCTATAATACGCGCTCTCTCATCGAGAGCGCACTTCTTTTTGAAGGTTCTATATTGGCGGCATAGCTCAGTCCGGTTAGAGCGCGGGATTCATAACCCCGAGGTCCCAGGTTCGATCCCCGGTGCCGCCACCATCCAAACAAGTCCAAGAAAGTCCACAAGCCAGCATTGTAGCTGGTTTTTTTATGCCTGAATGATACTTTAAAGCCAATGAAATCCGGGGGCACCACACAAAAATGGGGGCATATTTGGGGGTATATTCTAATCCCAAGGCTAGCAGCGCTATGTTTTTTGTTTATCCTGAACTCAGATTTCAATAGTAATATTGTTATAGGCTACCATTTTTAAAATCGTCTAAAAAATAGCTAAAATGCTCCGGTGTAACAGGTGTTAAGTGCGTTCTAAGCAGGATGTTATTGATAAAAATATCAAAATCTGCCTGATAAAGTAATTTCCCGGTATTTTTAAAGTCCTCCTTTTTGACTACAGGAAAAAGCTTCATAATATTTTTATGATTATAGGCAAGGTTATTTGCATTAATTGCATCTTCAATCATTTTTCTGAATCTTTCCCTATCCTCGACCCTGATATTCTGTATAGGCTCATATTTTTCATAGAACACGGTTTCCATCTTTTCTTTACCGTATTCCGAGACTTTTTCTATCTTGATATTTAACCTCTTTAGCCTATTCTTAAGTTCTTGAATATTTGATGGTTTTACGCGTTCTTTTGATAAATAATCATACGTATTGTCCGAGTATTTGGTGTAGGTTTCACTCTTTGTGGTTATCGGGCTGCTCTGTTGAATGGGGGAATGAGCGCTATTATTACAGCCCATAACAAGAAATATAACCTCGAGCAATAGGATTAATTTTTTCATATTATTCCAGCTATTTATTCTGTGTAGTGATCTACCTTATAGGAATTTCTAGCCACAACTCCAATACACCCGGTCGCGGTTTCTTTTTGCGGTAAGAAATGAATGATTTTGCCACGATAGTTAGACCGTCACGTTCAGGATAACCCAAGCTGCGCAGAGCGACTGAGGTATTATTCGCGAGGCGCTCAGCCGCCTCTTTGTCTTCGTCGTGGAAGTAGCGTACTTCATGCTTTCCTGCGGCCTTACCCTCCCGTTCTTCTCCTGGAACGATGAAACCCTTTGCTTTGAGTTCTGCTGATAGAGCCTTTGCTTGTTCACGACGTCCACCCGCAAACTGGAAAAATACGGTTGTTTTGCTGCGAGCTTTAGTGAGACGTTGTTCAGCATTTTTTGTACTTAAAATCACTGTGTTTATTGTAGCCGACCTTTGTTTGAGCGTTTGTGGTGTTTCCACTTGAGAATTAAGCTGTCCGGCTGTCGCTATTGTATTTAGTTGACTCACTTGCTCCGCAAGAACTCTTAATTGACTTGAAAGGGATTTCACACTGGAGATCAGTGGCTGTACTTCTTGTGAATAAGCAGCGATAAGGTCTTGAGCAGTTATATTCAAGGATTTCACCTTTTCAATCGTTTCATCTAGATTGTCTGCTTGAGGTTGAAAATCGTCTAACTGTTTTTCGAGGCGCTGGATAACTTGGTTAGCACGTTTGGCCATATAACGCGTTTCGGTAACCTGCTCTGCAATTTCCATACGTTTAGATGCAACTTCATCGGCAATAGAATTTGTAATATCCGATTTAATCTCAGCCTTGATTTCAGAGACAATATCCCAGCTTACAAAACCGAGTACGGTGATCACAGCTACTCCAGCCGTTGCATAGAGACGGAACAAAGCGGAACGGACTCGTTCTGTTACTTTTTCAGCTATCTGCCGTTCGATAAGCTCAATCCATCGATTGTCTTCTATCTCCGTCATAATTGCATTCCCTATCTCCGGTGCAAAAATATGCAGTCTAACGCCTTATATCGCCGGATGCAAAAGTAGAACGATGAAAGAGTAAGAGAAAGATGGGATGATAATTTTTTGATTTAAATCAAAAAATATTCAAATTTAGACAAAACCACTTGATTTTTTCTGGCCCCATGCATAGATTGAATACCTGTCATTTATATGTGACAGGCAGTATCGTTATCCAATCAACTAGGAGGCTATTATGAACAAAATTACTCCGCATTTGATCAGAGACTTACATGCAACCTTGCCTGCAGGAACGGAATGCTATTTGTGCGACCAGGTCAGAAGAGCGCTGGCAAAATACAGAGGTTCCGATAGTTGGCAAGCCATTGAAAAAAATCAGGCAGTACAGCTACTGGCTAAACAATTAGGCCGTGGTTTGAAACGATTTTTGAAACCAGAAATTCAACAAGAATTGAAAGCATTACAAATGAATGAACACTAAAGCTTTTGATAGAGGTGGGTTATCTTCGATATAGCCCACCTTTTAATTCGAAAATCAAAAAACCTGCCCCCTTTGTTTTTTCATATTAGGATCTATCTGTTTTTTCTGGCTTTGCAAAAAATACTAATGGTATTGCTAAAGGGCCTAAACAAACAACAATAAGGTTTCGTATTAAATTCGGCTTTACCTTTCTTGCTTTTGCTATGTAGTAGCAAACCATCGCACTGATTATCCAAATTATCGCGGGTACATAGGTAACCATATTAGTTTCTCCGAGTGCGAGATTAGATTTTTGAGTGGCACATAATGCTCCGCATAACCTGGCGGGGTTACACAGCGCGAAACAAGTGAAGCGGCGTGTAAAACCGATCAGATATTTGATTTATGACCTGGAAGTCTGGCTTTAATTCGAGTATCAAAAATCAAAGACCTGACCCCTTTGTTTATTTGGGGTGCAAAAGATGTTGATTATGATGAGACATACAAGATGCTATCCTTACTTTTTATGCTGCTAACAGTTAACTATACCGAATAGAATAATAGTCAACTAAACAGAATCCGTATAGTGCCATAAAACATATTTTTACATTTATCCAAACCTACTATCCACCAACAACGTAACCCAACAAAGCAACACGGTTGCAATGCTCTGTCAGGTTACGCGATGCGCGTTTAAGGTGGATTAACCTGCGGCCAGGCCTGCGATATTGTAGCCGCAGTCGACATAGGTGATTTCGCCGGTGATGCCGCTGGCAAGGTCTGAGCACATGAAGGCGGCGACGTTGCCGACTTCTTCGATGGTGACATTGCGGCGTAAAGGCGCGGTGTCTGTGGCTTTGCTCAGCATGGATTTGAAATTGTTAATGCCGGCGGAGGCGAGGGTCTTGATCGGGCCGGCTGAAACGGCGTTGACGCGCGTGCCTTCAGGGCCTAATGCGGCGGCCATGTAGCGCACATTGGCTTCCAGGCTGGCTTTGGCAACGCCCATGACATTGTAATTTGGAATCGCCCGAACAGCGCCTAAATAGGACAGGGTGAGCAGCGAGCCGTTACGGCCTTTCATCATGTCGCGGCCGGCTTTGGCCAATGCGGTAAAGCTGTAAGAGCTGATGTCATGCGCGATGGCAAAGTTTTCGCGGGTGGTGGCGTCAACATAATCGCCATCTAAGGCTTCACGCGGGGCGAAGGCGACCGAATGCACGATGCAGTCCAGGCCATCCCAGTGTTTGCCCAGTTCGCTGAAGACGTTGATGATTTGTTCGTCACTGCCGACATCGAGCTCGACGGTGATGTTGGAATCACATTTTGCCGCCATGTCTTCAACCCGGCTTTTCAGCTTTTCATTTTGATAGGTAAAGGCCAGTTCGGCGCCTTCCCGATGCATCGCTTGTGCAATTCCCCAGGCGATAGAACGGTTGCTCGCCAGGCCCACAATCAAGACTTTTTTGCCTTGCATAAAACCCATTAGACTCTCCCAATGTAATTGTTGTTAGAATAGGAAGTTCAGTATCTATGACCCATCAAATGATGTCCAGTTTTTTGTCGGTAAAAATGCGTATACAGACCTGGTTTTTTTATAGCGTCTTATTTTTTTTAATG
>CAYUAE010000071.1:0-6032 GCA_964442675.1 uncultured Methylomarinum sp. | reverse complement strand
GGTAAAAATGCGTATACAGACCTGGTTTTTTTATAGCGTCTTATTTTTTTTAATGGGCTGCGAGATGGCGCCGTTAAATAACCCTTATCGCGAGGTGGCGCCGGGCGTGTCGGTGTTGTATTCCTCGTTTGCGGAGCGGCCGAAACATTTGGATCCGGCCAAAGCTTACAGCTCCAATGAATATGCATTTATCGCTCAGATTTATGAGCCGCCGCTGCAATATCATTATTTAAAACGTCCCTATCAACTGATTCCGTTGACGGCGACCGAGATGCCGACGGTGAAATACTACAATCAGCACGGGCAGGTGATTGATGGCAAGGATGCAGCAGAGGTCGCCTACAGTGATTATCTGATTAGTATTAAGCCGGGGATTCGGTTTCAGCCTCATCCGGCCTTTAGCCGCGATGAAAAGGGCCGTTTGTTATATCACCATTTAAATGCACAGCAACTGGATGCGATTGACGCGCTGGACGATTTTGAACAGCGGGGCAGCCGCGAGCTGGTGGCGGAAGATTATGTCTATCAAATAAAACGCCTGGCGTATCCGAAGATTCAATCGCCCATTGCCGGGGTGATGCAAAATTATATTGTCGGTTTTGCCGAGTTTGCCAACACGATGAAGGATCAGCCGATCACGGCATTAAAGACGATGCCGTTGGCGGGGGTTGAGGTGACAGGGCGCTATCAGTATCGGATTCGCATCAAGGGTAAATATCCGCAGTTTAAATTCTGGTTGGCGATGCCGTTTTTTGCTGCCATGCCGTGGGAGGCCGATGCTTTTTATGCGCAGTCAGGCCTGATCGATAAAAATATCACGCTGGATTGGTATCCGGTGGGCACAGGTCCCTATTATCTCACCGAAAACAACCCGAACCGGCGTATGGTGCTGACGAAAAACCCGCTCTTTCATGATGAGTTTTATCCGCGTACAGGCGAGGCCGGCGATAAACAAAACGGGTTACTGACAGATGCCGGTAAAAAACTGCCGTTTATTGACCAGGTGATGTATGTGCTGGAAAAAGAAAATATTCCCTATTGGAATAAGTTTTTGCAAGGCTATTACGATGCCTCCGGTATTGCCTCGGACAGTTTTGATCAGGCGGTGCAATTCACCGGCGAAGGCGACGCCAAGCTTACACCGATGATGCGGGAAAAAGGCATTCAGTTGCAAACGGCGGTGACGACCTCGGTGTTTTATCTGGGCTTTAATATGTTAGATAAGGTGATCGGTGGCTATTCCGAGCAAAAACAAAAACTGCGCCAGGCTATTTCCATCGCGCTGAATTATGAAGAATATATCGCAATTTTTATGAATGGCCGCGGCATGCCGGCGCAAGGGGTGTTGCCACCCGGCATCTATGGCTATCAGGATGGCCGCGCCGGGATCAACCCGTTTGTGTATGATTGGGTAAAGGGGAAACCTAAACGCAAATCTATTGCTGTGGCCCGACAGTTATTGGCAGAAGCGGGCTATCCAAACGGCATTGATCCTGTCACCGGCGATGCTTTGACGCTTTATTTCGACACCGCGTCGGCCAGCGTTGATGAGCGGCCGAGGATGAACTGGTTTCGCAAACAATTCGCAAAGCTGGGGATTAAATTGATTATTCGGGCGACCGATTACAACCGCTTTCAGCAGAAAATGCGTCAAGGTTCCGGGCAATTGTTTATCTGGGGATGGAATGCGGATTATCCTGACCCTGAAAATTTCTTTTTCTTATTATATGGCCCGAACAGCAAGGCTAAAAATGGCGGTGAAAATGCGGTGAATTATGAAAACCCCGAATATGACCGTTTGTTTGAGAAAATGCGTAACATGGATAATGGGCCGGAAAGGCTGGCCATTATTCAGCAGATGCAGCAGATTCTAAGGCGCGATGCGCCCTGGGTGTTTGGCGTTAATCCAAAAAGCTTCAGTCTTTTTCATAGCTGGTATAAAAACATCAAGCCCAATTTGATGGCTAATAATCGGTTGAAATATACCCGTATCGAACCTGATCTACGCAAACAAAAACGTTACCAATGGAATCAGCCGGTATTCTGGCCCTTGGCGCTTATTTTCGCGTTATTGGCCATCGCTGTTTATCCGGCGGTACGCGCTTACCGGCGTCGCTTGCAGGAGACCATTGTATGATTCAATATATTATTCGCCGTGTGGCCTATGCCATTCCATTATTGCTGGCAGTCAACATTTTGACCTTTATCCTGTTTTTTGTGGTGAACAGCCCCGATGATATGGCCCGTATGCAACTGGGGCAAAAGCATGTGACCGAACAAGCCATCAATAACTGGAAACACCAGCATGGCTATGATTTGCCGTTACTCTGGAATGCTGAAAAGAGTGGCCTCGAAAAACTGCGGCAAACCATTTTTTATCAGAAATCCATCGGCCTGTTTTTATTTGATTTTGGTATCTCGGACAGCGGACGGAATATTGGTCATGATATTTCAGAACGCATGTGGCCTTCGCTGGCACTGGCGTTGCCATCCCTGGTTGTGGGCTTGCTGGTTAATATCACGGTGGCATTGATGATGGTATTGTTCAGAAACAGTTACCTGGAACTTGGCACGATTGTGTTATGTGTCATTCTGATGTCGATTTCATCCTTGTTTTATATTATCGGTGGCCAGTTTTTTATCGGAAAAATTCTCAAGCTGGTGCCTATTTCCGGTTATGACAGCGGCTTTTCGGCCATAAAATTTTTGATATTACCCATCATCATCAGCGTGATTTCAGGGCTTGGCGCGGGGGCACGCTGGTATCGAACCTTGTTTTTGGAAGAAGTGGAAAAAGACTATGTTCGCACCGCCCGCGCCAAGGGGCTGAGCGAGGTGCAGGTCTTGTTCCGCCATGTGTTGAAAAATGCCATGATTCCAATTTTGACTGGCGTCGTGGTGGTGTTGCCCTTGCTGTTTATGGGCAGCCTGATCATGGAATCATTTTTCAGCATACCGGGGCTTGGCAGTTACACCATCGATGCGATAAATCGGCAGGACTTTGCCATTGTTCGCTCGATGGTGTTTTTAGGTTCGGTGTTGTATATCTTAGGATTGCTGATGACCGATATTTCCTATACCTGGGTGGATCCTAGAGTGAGGTTGTCTTGACGATGATTGTATTATGGACAGATGGCTTGATCTTTACGCTGGTAGTGGCGATAGCCGCCAGTCTCGGGCTGATGCTGCGCAAACCTCATTTTAAACGGCCGCTGGCGAAAATTACACAAAGCAAGACCGGCATGGTGTCGTTGGTGATTTTGTTATGTTTTGCCGGTATCGGTCTGCTGGATTCGATTCATTATAAAGACAGTAAGACACAAGAAATCATCAGTCTGCTGGATCATTTTGCAAGGCCATTGACCGAGCGGACGGAAAAAACCTATTCGGCACCATTTTCGGCCTATTTATACAGCAAGGAAATGATTATCGGCGAAGATGGCCTGGAGAAATGGGATTATCCGCGCTTGAAATATGGTGCCGCCCATCTTGACAATCCCGCACAGGAAAAATGGCCGGATATTCTGAGCAAAGCCGCCACAGGTTTCGGTAAAGGTGTGGCGTTAGCGCTGCTGCTTTATCTTATTTTCTGGATGATACGTGGCAGAAAATCGGCCAAACCCTTTCGGCCTGCCACCAAAGCGGCATTATTGAGCCTGTTTTTGGTCATCAGCCTGTTTTACATGCTGGCCTATCTGTCACATTGGTATCATGTGCTGGGCACCGATAAAGTGGGCGAAGATGTGTTTTACCAAACCCTGAAAAGCATTCGTACCGGCCTTGTTATCGGCACGCTGACGACCTTGATGATGCTGCCCTTGGCTATCGGCTTTGGTATTATGGCCGGCTTTTTTCGCGGCTGGGTGGATGATGTGATTCAGTTTATCTATACCACCTTGAATTCAATTCCCGGCGTGTTGTTGATTGCGGCCTCCATCTTGATGGTACAGGTCTATATGGCCAATCATGCCGAACAATTTACCAGCGTACTGGTGCGTGCCGATATGCGGCTGTTGTTTTTGTGCCTGATTTTAGGCGTCACCAGTTGGACAGGCTTATGCCGAATGCTGCGTGCCGAAACCCTTAAATTGCGGGAAATGGAATTTGTACAGGCGGCCGAATCGCTGGGCGTGACCCGGCCAGTGATTCTGATCCGGCATATTCTGCCGAATGTGATGCATATCGTGTTGATTTCGGTGGTGCTGGATTTCAGTTCGCTGGTGTTGGCCGAAGCGGTATTGTCCTATATCAACATCGGTGTGGACCCAACCACTTACAGCTGGGGAAATATGATCAATGGCGCCCGGCTTGAGATGGCGCGTGACCCTGTGGTCTGGTGGTCATTGTCGGCAGCCTTTTTGTTTATGTTTACCCTGGTGCTGGCAGCCAATTTATTTGCCGATACGGTGCGCAACGCCTTTGATCCACGGAGGGCGGAACATGGCTGAACCTTTATTACAGGTCAAAAATTTAAGCGTTTCCTTTCAGCAGGATACGGTCGTCGATGCGATTGATTTTGATATTTATGGTGGGGAAACCTTCGCCCTGGTGGGCGAATCGGGATCTGGAAAATCCATTACCGCATTATCTGTCCTGCGGCTTTTGCCCAATAATGCCAACATTCAGGCCGATAACATTGCGTTAAATGGCCAGAATCTGCTGACGATTCCGGAAATTGAATTTTGTCGATGGCGCGGTCGCCGTATTGGCCTGATTTTTCAGGATCCAATGTCGTCGCTGAATCCGGTCATGACAATTGGTGCGCAAATTGCTGAAGTGATTCGCCTGCATTTCAATCTCAAGCCGGCAGAGGTCGAGCGGCGCGTACTGGAATTATTGCAACAGGTCGAAATTCCAACCCCCCAGCGACGCATGCGGGAATACCCGCATCAGCTTTCCGGCGGCCAGCGGCAGCGGGTGATGATTGCCATAGCGCTGGCCGGGAAACCTGAGCTGCTGATTGCCGATGAGCCGACGACGGCGCTGGATGTGACGATTCAGGCGCAAGTGTTGGCCTTGCTGAAAAAAATCCAGCAACAAACCGGCATGGCCTTGTGGCTGATAAGTCATGATTTGGCGCTGGTTTCCAATATGGCCGATCGAATCGCAGTGATGGAGAAGGGCGTTATTGTCGAAACGGCGACCCGTGCTGAGTTTTTTAAACAGCCCAAACATCCTTATAGCCGGAAATTATTGGCGGCATTGCCGGATATGCGGCATTGTCAGGATAAAACTGCGACGCCTTCTGCACCGTTATTGCAGGTTGATGACTTTAAAGTCTGGTATCCCATTCGTAAAGGATTATTCAAGCGCGTGGTCGATCATGTGCGTGCGGTCGATGGCGTCAGTTTTTCACTGCCACAAGGAAAAACGCTGGCTTTGGTCGGAGAATCGGGCTGCGGTAAAACCACTTTGGGCAAGGCCTTATTGAATCTGGTGCCGGCCAGTGGCGGGCGCGTCTGGTTTGATGGGATTGACCTGGGTCAGCTTAAGGGTGAAGCGCTGCGAAAAAAACGTGCTGAAATACAAATGATTTTTCAAGATCCGTTTGCGGCGATGAATCCGCGCATGTTGATTGCCGATATCATCGCCGAAGGCTTGAAAGCACTGCGGCCTGAAATCAGCGCCGAACAACGGCGGCGACAAGTCTTGCAATTGTTGGAACAGGTCGAGCTTCCGGCATCAAGTGCCATGCGTTATCCACATGAGTTTTCCGGTGGCCAGCGCCAACGTATCTGTATTGCCAGGGCATTAGCGGTCAACCCTAAGTTAATCATCTGCGATGAACCGACCAGTGCGCTGGATGTGTCTGTACAGGCGCAAATTTTACAATTATTGAAAGATTTACAACAACAGCAGCGCCTGAGCTATTTATTTATCACCCACGATTTAGCTGTGGTCGGCGAAATTGCCGATGAGGTCGCGGTCATGTATCAGGGCAAAATTGTCGAAATGGGCGCAGCCAAACACGTGCTGACCACGCCGCAACATGCTTATACTCAAAAGTTATTGAAGGCCGTGCCGGTTTTGGC
>CAYUAE010000070.1:0-10687 GCA_964442675.1 uncultured Methylomarinum sp. | reverse complement strand
TTTGCCAGGGGCATGGAGCAGTTGCCGAGAAGCGATAGCGAAACCCATCATTCAGGTTGCTCGTTTGATGGGTTTCGGCTATCGCTCTACCCATCCCACAGTCACCATTGAGTTAATAATCAATATGTTAAAACATACAGGCTTTTCCGCGTAACATCAGAACATCAGTATATAACAACCAGGCAAGAGAACGGATCTGTTTTTTAGCGCTTCAGTTTGCGCTCAGGGCTGGTTTTAACATGTGTATAGTAAAGTGGCATACCCACAAACAATAAGCCCCCTACCAGATTTCCCAAGGCGACAGGAAATTCATTCCAGAGCAGATAATCCATTACCGTAAAGTCGCCTCCCATAATTAACGCAAACGGAAACAGAAACATATTTACGATCGAGTGTTCAAAGCCCATAAAGAAGAACAGCATAATCGGCATCCACATCGCCCAGATTTTTCCAATGGTATCGGTCGTAATCATCGCCGCAACGACACCCATTGAAACCATCCAGTTACAAAGCATGGCACGTATAAAAACAGTAAACCAACCTGGAGTACCGTGAGACTGGTAACCGAGGGTTCTTAGCTCGCCAATACGACTGACTTTTTCCGCAATGGCGCCACCTGGCGTCGTAAACCCGAAGGTAAAAATATAGGCCATAATAAAAGCAACGATTAAGGCACCAATAAGATTGCCAAGCGCAACTAACCCCCAGTTACGCAATACTTGTTTGATTGTCACACCTGGACGCTTGTCCAACCACGCTAAAGGCACTAAAGTAAACACCCCTGTCAACAGATCAAACTTCATTAAATAAAGCATAATAAAACCGACAGGAAAGAGCACCGCACCCAGAAGCGGAGAGCCTGCCTTCATTGCAACAGTGATGGCAAAAACGGCAGCCAAAGCCAAGATAGCGCCTGCCATAATGGCACGAATCAAGGTATCTTTAGTGGACATATAGACCTTTTCCTCGCCCGCATCGACCATTTTTTTTACGAACTCATTCGGTTCTAAATAAGACATAATTTCCTCTCTGCTTGTGAACAATAAATATGTGAATGGAAACGACGCCTATTATTCGATTCCAGCTCAATAATATCTGAATCCATGACTTCACTATGTCACTAAGCTAAATCTATGAATATCAGTAACATTCAGAATTTATGTCTGTTGAGTTACCTGCATATATTTAGCCTGTGAGCCACGCTGAAGCCCCGGATGCTGATAGTTTGTAAAGCTACAAGCAAAACTGATACCATAAAACAAACTATGTTAATATTCAAAAGGATACAATTATCATCGTCGTATTTATTGCAAATTGTCATCAAGGTGTGCACCAATAGAGAAATATCATGAACGATTATGGTTCATGACGCCGAAAAACAATCTATATTCTTCGCCTTTGTGCAAAGAAACTGCCTTGATTATGCCCTTTTGCCATGCACTCTTTTTACGAGCGCGGCCAGATAGGATAGAATGCCCGCTTTTTAGCAAGGTTAGTCATGAATTTGACCGCTATTTATCCGGGTACTTTTGATCCCATTACCAACGGACATCTGGATCTGGTCGCGCGTGCATCAAAACTCTATGACCGGGTTATTGTGGCGGTTGCCGAAAGTCGTGGCAAGGCGCCGTTATTCACAGTAGACGAAAGAGTGGAACTGGTTCGTCATGTGACGGTCGAATTCCCCAATGTAGACGTCATCGGATTTAATAATCTCCTGGTTGATTGTGCTAAGGCGCATAATGCCGATGTGATTTTACGGGGATTGCGCGCTGTATCGGATTTTGAATATGAATTTCAACTGGCCGGTATGAACCGCAGACTTTCTCCTGAGCTGGAGACTGTGTTTTTAACCCCGGCGGAGCAATACGAATTTATTTCATCCAGTATGATCCGTGAAATCGCCAAATTAAACGGCGATGTTTCCGATTTTGTCCCCGAACGGGTCAAACAATGTTTACACGAAAAATTTACCCAACTTAAAGAGGATTAAGCATGTCATTATTGATTGATGATGAATGTATCAACTGCGATGTTTGCGAACCTGAATGCCCGAATGGCGCCATTTCTCAAGGCGACGATATTTATGTGATCGACCCTGAGCTGTGTACCGAATGCGTTGGCCACCACGACACCCCGCAATGCGTGGAAGTGTGTCCGGTCGATTGTATCGACAAAGATCCGGCGCATGTCGAAAATCATGATTCGCTGTATCAAAAATATTTAAAACTCACCGGTTAAAACACTGATTACTGGGTTAGCTCAACGCTGACCCAGTAATCACTCCTGCCAAAATGTCGTAAAAATAATTTTCAGCTACACTTGAAAATTATTTTCCATTTACGTCTTCGTCATGCCAAGTTTAAACCTGACGCCGCAACAACTTGCCGAACAAGTAAATCATTTATTCACCTTACCGGATATTGCGTTACGCATTAACGCACTCTTAAAGCAGAAAAACACAACGCAAGCCGATCTCGAAGCCGTTATCGAGAACGACCCGGCGCTCGCCGCGCAGCTGCTCAAGCTCGTCAACAGCAGTTATTACGGGTTTCCTCAAAAAATCGACAGCCTCGCCCGCGCCATCACCATTATCGGTCATAAAGATTTACAAATGCTGATTATGGCAACAGCCGTTGTCAAAACATTCAAAGGCATTCCTGAGTCACTGGTCGATATGAACACCTTCTGGTTTCACAGTGTCACCTGTGCCGTCATTGCCAGACTATTGGCCAAACAGCTTAAAATAGCGGATAGCGAACGCTTTTTTCTTGCCGGTTTGCTGCACAGCATCGGCAAAATGATGTTTTTCAGCCAATATCCCACCCAGTCGACAGAAATTTTGAAGCTTAAAGAACAAGGCGTTAAAGCGATACAGCAAGCTGAAATCGATACCTTTGGTTTTACCTACGCCGAAGCAGGCGCGGCATTGCTGGAGAAATGGCAACTTCCGCAATCCATTTGGAAGATGATCGCCCACCATCTGCAACCACTCAATTCTGATGGGTCAGTGGAAGACGCCTGCTTGCTGAATGTTGCTGCGGATATGACCGACAAACTTGAACCTTGCGCCAAAGTTGACCTCGGCATCGAAGAACCGGATATTGATTTCAACAAAGCCGCTTACCGGTATTTACAATTACAACCCGAACAGACCTCAGAAGTTATCCAGGACGCCATTTTCGAGAGCTTTGAAATTTTAAGTATTCTTCATCCGCAGGCGGCGCAAATCTTTTAACCTATTCGTCATAGTTTCGCCCACACTGGCATAAAGCGATAACAATACTGGAATCACTAATAAAACCAACACGGTGGAAAACATCAGCCCAAATGCAATCGACGTTGCCATCGGAATTAAAAACTGAGCCTGCAAGGATGTTTCAAATAACAGCGGCAACAGACCGGCCACCGTAGTCAATGAGGTCAATAGAACTGCACGAAAACGCTGGCAGGATGCTTCAACCAACGCCTCATTCACCGTCATGCCCTGTTTGATCAGGTTTTGATAAAAACTGACCAGAATAATCGAATCGTTGATCACGATGCCGGATAAGCCAAACAAACCGAATAAGGACAGAATCGTCAGGTCAATCCCCATCAACCAATGCCCTAACAAAGCACCGATCAAGCCGAATGGAATTGCAGCCATCACCACCAGCGGCCAGCCATACGAGGCAAACACACCTGCTAAAATCAGATAGATCAACAACAAGCCTATCCATAATCCCATACGCATATCGGCCAGGGTTTCCGCCTGATCGGCACTGCGCCCGGCAAATGAGTAATGAATACCGTATTTTGCAGCCAACGCGGGTAAAGCCGATCGCTCCAGGCCGTTGATAATCACATTGACATTATTCACTTTGCTATCGACATTCGCGGTAACCTCAACGGCCAAATGGCCATCACTGTGTTGCAACTGCTGATAGCCACGCCGGATGCGAAATGTCGCGACATTGTCAATCGGCACCGAGGTATTATCAGGCAAGCGAATTTCCAGTTGAGACAGGGCTGATAAGCGCTCTGTCTGTGCATCCGGCAATTTAACCCGGACGCTGACTTCATCCAGCCCGTCTTGAAACAGTTGCACCTGTTTGCCATCAAATGCGGTCCGGAGCTGTTCACCCAGTTCTGCCAATGTCAGACCGGCCATTTCTCCAGCCGGTTTCAGACTGAAAATGTATTGATTGCGTCCAAACGGCAAATCATCTTGTATGTCACTAACGCCGGGAACCGTTTGCAAGGTATTGGCCAGTGCCAATGCGGCTTGTTTTAACACCTCGGCCTGATTACCTACCAGGCGTATGGTCAAATCACGCCCAGGAGGGCCAGCCAAACGACTGGAAACGGTAAATACATCGAGCCCCGCCGGTTGTATGACACGTTTTTTCCAGGCGCTTATAAAATCTTGATTCCGCACATCACGCACATCGGATTCGGTTAATTCCAGTATCATTGAGGCTAAATGGTCTCCCGTACCTGCGGCCTTGCCATTGTTGGAAATCCCACTGCCGTGACGACTGATACTTTTTAACAGCAGCGGTGCATCGGGCGATAAATCCTGCGCCGTTTCTGCCAGCGTCGTTTCCAGATGCTGTAAGAAATCGTTGACGCGTGTTTTCGGTGTGCCGGGTACAAAACCAATGTTGACAAATAAAATAGACATTTCAGGGGAAGGGAAAAAACGAAATTTAACCCGTTGCCCGGCCACCAGGCCTATGCTCATCAACAATAAAGCAACGACCAACGCCAACGCCAGTGCGCGGTTTTTCAGGGTTAAGGTAATAAAGCGTCTTACCTGATTATCTTTGAAGGCTTCAAAGGCCTGATTAAAACGCTTGTGCCAGCCTTGTTTTTCTTCATGTGGCATATGCTGAAAAGAATGCCGCAAATGCCCCGGCAAGACCAAAAAGCTCTCAAGCAACGAAGCCAGAATCACTGCACAAATAATCAGCGGAATATCAAATAAAATCTTTCCCGTCGGGCCGCCGACCAGCATCAACGGAATAAACGCCGCCACCGTCGTCAATGACGAAGCCAATACCGGCGCAAACATTCTGCGTGCACCACCTTCCGCCGCCTTGAGCGGATCTTCCCCGTGTTGATAATGGGTCAACGCATCCTCACCGACGACAATGGCATCATCCACGATGATACCTAAGGCCATAATCAGGGCAAACAAGCTGATCATATTGATACTGCCGCCGACGGTGTACAAAATCAGCAAGGTGGCCATGAACGACACCGGAATGCCGACGGCAACCCACAACGCCACGCGCGGGCTTAAAAACAAATACAAAATAGCCACCACCAGCACCAGCCCACCGATACCATTTTTCAACAGCAGACTGATGCGGTCTTTAATATTTTTCCAGTTTTCTTCATAAACATACAGACGCATCGATGGCGGTAATTCTGCCTGCGCCGTATTCAGCCAGGATTTGAAGATTCTGGCCGCTTTGAAGGCATCGCCGTTATCCGATATTTTCAGGATCATTTCTACCGCCGGTTTATCCTCCACCGTCAGGGTAACGCCGCCTTTTTCGTTCTGTCGCTTAATGACGGCGACATCGCCCAACATAATGCGCGTGGTTTCATCGGTGATCAAAGGGATGCGGGCAAAGCCATGTGTGGTTCTGCGTTGCGCCATGCTACGCAGCTCGCTGACTTGTTCACGCTCGCCAAAGGTTCCGGCTGGAATATCCTGGCTTTGCTGATCGATGCGCTGGGCAATCTGACTTAAGCTCATATCCAGGCGTTGCAGGGCCTGATGTTCGATCTCAATGCTGATTTCCTGATCCGGCAAACCATTGATATCAACCTTATTGATACCCAGATCCAGTAATTGCTGCTCATATCGATGCGCTAATTTACGCAAATCCGTCGCATTGCCGCCATACAGCAAGATTCTTGCAACCTGCTCATAGCGCATCAGATGAATCACCTGTGGCTGCTCGGCATCACTGGGTAAATTCTGAAACTCATCGACCTGTTGTTTAACCTGATTCAGGATTTCTATAGGATCGGTATATTCTTCAAGTTCCAAGCGAATAAAGGCCAGCCCCGGCGAGGATGTCGAGGTCATTTCCCGGATTTGATCCACCGAGCGCAGCTTCATTTCCAGCGGCACTGTGATCGATGCGGCCACATCTTCAGCGCTGGCCCCGCGCCAGGGAATGGTAATGGTGATGTAATCGAGGTCGAATTGGGGAAAATAACGCACATTAAGCTTTTGCAGCGCCACCCCACCACCGATGACCATGATGATCATCAATAAATTGGCCGCCACTTTATGATGGGCGAAAAAACCGAGCAAATCAGATCGTGTCATCATATCGGGCCAAATCGTTTACGGAAAAGACGCCATATTAAAGGATATGCCGTAAAATACGCAATTCAACCGACAAGTTAGAAACACTTATGACCGACTACACGCTGTTTGCCACGACCCCCAAAGCCATGGAGAACCTGTTACATGATGAAATCATCGCGCTCGGTGGCATAAACACACGCCCGACCCTGGCCGGGGTTGCCTTTGAAGGTACTCTGGAAACCGCTTATAAAATCTGCTTATGGTCCAGGACCGCCAACCGCCTGTTGCTGCAACTGGCCCAGTTTGAGGTGCATTCACAAGATGACCTGTATTATGGCATCAAGCAAATCAACTGGTTTGAACATTTAAAACCTGATGGCAGTTTTGCTGTCAATTTCAATGCCAAACACAGCAAGGCCATTACGCATACCCATTTTGGCGCTTTAAAAGTCAAAGACGCGATCGTCGACCAGATGCGTAGCAAATTCCATAAACGCCCGAATATCGATACCCAAACTCCGGATATTCGCATCAATGTTTATTTAGATGGCACACAAGCGACATTAAGCCTGGATTTATCCGGCGACAGCCTGCATAAACGCGGCTATCGTGACAGCCATGTGCCGGCGCCGATTAAGGAAAACCTGGCGGCAGCGATTTTAATCCGCAGCGGCTGGCCCGAAATTGCCCGCCAAAACGGCAGCCTGATTGACCCAATGTGTGGATCTGGCACCTTTTTGACCGAAGCTGCGATGATTGCAGCCGATTACGCGCCGGGCCTGCTGCGCTCGTATTACGGTTTTCTGGGCTGGAAAAAACACGATGCTGCCTGCTGGCAAGCCTTGCTCGATGACGCCAGGCAGCGTAAAACCGCAGGACTTGAAAACATGCCGGTCATCGTCGGCTTTGACCATAATCGCCAAACGGTCGCCAGCGCCTTGCAGCATGTGCAAAATGCCGAACTGGCACCATTCATTCATATCGAAAAACGCGATATTCAGCAGGCTGAAGCGGCGATGAGCTGGAAGCCTGGCTTATTGATTTGTAACCCGCCCTATGGCGAACGACTCGGCGATACGCTGCAAACGGCTGAACTTTATCGACAGTTTGGCGAAGTGCTGAAACAGCATTTCTGCGGCTGGCAGGCCGCCATGATTATCAGCGACCCGGAACTGGGCTTTCGCTTAGGCGTACGCTCCAAAAAACCAATTACCTTCTTTAACGGCGCACTGGAATGTAAATTGCTGCGCTTTGACATCCAGGAAAAAGCCTTTTTTACCCCAAAAGCCAAATCCCAGGACGAACGCCTGAGCCAAATCCAGCACGACAGCCACTCACAACAGGCTGAAATGTTTGCCAACCGGCTCAAGAAAAACCTGAAAAAAATTGGTAAATGGGCTCGTAAAAATCACATCAACGCCTATCGGGTTTATGATGCAGATTTGCCCGAATATGCGGTCGCCATCGACTTATATTACACCGACACGCTCAGAGTTCACGTCCAGGAATATGAAGCCCCCAAAACAATATCGGAGCAAAAGGCCAATCAACGCCTGGCCGGGATTCTGGCCGAAATTCAAAATGTCTTACAGATTCCCGCAGAACAGGTGTATTTAAAAATCCGCCGAAAACAAAAAAGCAGCCAGCAATATCAAAAGCAGGCCGAAACCGGCCATTTTTATCCGCTTGAAGAAGCGGGCTGTCGTTTCTGGGTGAATTTTGAGGACTACCTGGATTCCGGCCTGTTTCTGGATCATCGTCCCATGCGCCAAATGCTTCAGCAACAAGCGAAAAACACACGCTTTTTAAACCTGTTCTGCTACACCGCCACCGCCACGGTCCACGCCATTATCGGCGGCGCGCGGGAATCGGTCAGCGTCGATATGTCAAATACCTATCTGGACTGGGCCAAACGCAATTTTGAGCTGAACCAGATCAGCGGCAAGCATCAACTGATTCGAGCCAATTGCATGGAATGGCTGGCGCAACAGGCTCAAGACAAACAAGCGGAAAAATTTGACTTGATCTTTCTTGATCCACCGACCTTTTCTAATTCCAAACGCATGGATAATGTGTTTGATATCCAGGCCGATCATGTCCAGCTGATCAAACTGACCGCCCAACTGTTATCCGACAACGGCGTATTGTATTTTTCCACCAACTTCCGCCGCTTCAAGATAGATCACGACGCATTAGCCGGTCTGCATCTCGAAAATATCAGCGCCCAATCCATACCGACAGATTTCAGTCGCAACCCAAAAATCCATTATTGCTGGAAAATCCACCACCTGCCACGCTGAAACTTATCTACACACCACCTGTCATATGGCCATGAAATTTCGTTTACCCGCATTGCTGGCCGGTTGTTTATTCAGCGTCGTCGTTTTCGCAACCGAACTTGAACATATCAATTTGCCCGATATGGGCGACAGCTCCGGTGCATTGATTTCACCCCAACAGGAACAGGAATTTGGCGCAGCCTTTTTCCGCAGCCTGCATAACCAGGTCGAAATCAATCAGGACACGGAAATTCAGCATTATATTGAAAACCTCGGCCAACAATTGGCCAGCCATAGCGACACACCGGGTTATCCGTTTCATTTTTTTGTCGTGCTGGATAAAACCATCAATGCCTTTGCCGGCCCTGGCGGCTATATCGGCGTCAATTCAGGCCTGATTCTGCTCACCGAAGGCGAAAGCGAGCTGGCATCGGTAGTCGGCCATGAGATTGCTCATGTCACCCAACGTCATCTATACCGCGCCTTTGAAGCGGCGCGCCGGATGACGCTGCCGATGGCCGCCGCCACTTTAGCGGCTATTTTAATCGGCACCCAGTCGCCTGCCGCAGGCCAGGCCGCCATGATGGCGGTACAAGCCGGTAGCACCCAGTTTCAAATCAATTTCACTCGTGACAATGAAAAAGAAGCCGACAGGATCGGCATGAAAATTCTGTCCAGTTCAAATTATGACCCGCGCAGCATGCCGGTATTTTTTGAGCGTCTGCAACAATCCAGCCGTTTTTACGGCCGCAATATCCCTGAATTTTTACGCACTCACCCCGTATCTGCCTCGCGAATCGCTGATACCCGGGGCCGGGCCGAAAATTATCCCTATCGGCAATATCCGGATTCGCGCGAATACAGCCTGACCAAAGCCAAATTACGCGTACTCACGACCCAGCCGCTTGAAAACGCCATTAAATATTTTCAAATTCGCTTACATCAGGGCACCGACTGGCAAAAACATGCTGCCGCCTACGGCCTTGCTTTAGCCTATTTAAAACAAAGACAATTCACAAACGCTGCAGAAATCGCCCGGCAATTGGTTCAACATTACCCCGAGCAACCTCAATTCGCCATGCTTAATGCGCAAATCGCCTTGCAAAAGCACGATTACGGCCTGGCCTTAAGGCTGTTTGGTAAAGCGATAGCCAAATTTCCGGATAACGTGCCGCTTAAGTTCGCTTATATTGAAAGCCTGTTATTTGCAGGAAAGCCACGACAAAGCAAGGCGCTTCTGGAGAGCCTCTCCCCTGCCCTTAAAACCCAGCCCATTTTCTATCGATTACGTGCCAAAGCTGAAGCCAAACTGGGCCACGAAGCCGAATCACAGCGCTATCTGGCCGAATACGCTTACGCCACCGGCCAGACCAATGCTGCCATCATGCATATAAAACTGGCGCAAAAAGCCAAAGATCTGAACTTCTATATTAAAGCGATTCTGGACGAGCGACTGCAACAGTTCCTGGCGGAGCAAAAGCTAAAACAGGCCCAGCGATAAACTGGCACTCATTGCCGGCATGTATTTATATTTCAGAATATACTAAACCCTATAAACCATTGAATTAAAATGGTTAATTTCGATTCGATACTATTTCAGACCAAAATCATTTTTTTTGATGGACATCACAGTTTTTGTTGATATAAAATTGCTTCCAACTTAAGGAGTGAGTACGACGCTATGTCGGAAAAAGAGGAGGAAAGCGGCCTGTGAAGGCTAAAAAATAACAATAATAAATGTAACTGCTTAAATTGCCTGAAGGCAAAACAATATCCAATCCATAATAATAAAAATAAGCTTGGAGATGCCCGCGCTCAGCGGGCTTTTTATTGCTCGATACATTCAAGCGGTAATGACATCCTTGTCACACCCTATCCATTACAAGCTCAAACGTATGCCTACCCATCCCGCTCTGGGTGCGCCGATACCCACAAATTGAGTATCCTTCTCAGTGATTCCCAATGCATTGGTCAAAACACCACCCGTATTGGCATATTGGCCAAAGTTTTTATATTGAGTATCAAACAGATTGGTTACCTTGGCAAACAACGTAATATGTGGATTGAACTGGAACTCTGTTCTGAGATTGACGAC
>CAYUAE010000069.1:0-10707 GCA_964442675.1 uncultured Methylomarinum sp. | reverse complement strand
TATATTGATTTATGTTTTTGAAAGATCAGGTTCATGGGTAGGGCATGGATTTTACTTGTCGCAAGCCCAGGTTCAGGTAATAAAATGCCCTTGGCGCTTGCTAAAATCAGGATTTTCGCTATTTTTAACAAAGACATTTTTTCAGTAACCCTCTTAAACGGTATTTATGGCAACGCCGAATTTTATATTGATAAATGATAATCAAGACCTTACGCCTCAGGTACAGGCGATAATGGATTTTATGTCGCTGAATTACCATGTGTTATTACTCGAGCAGATTGCTGAAACGGCATTTTCAAAGCAGGATACGAGTGCAGTTTTTTTACTCAGCTCGCAGAGAGGAATGGACAATGCTATCGATAAGTTAAGACAGTGTGATGGACAAATACCGTTGATTTTAGTGGTCGAAAAGCAAGCAGATGAAAGCATTTCTGTGGCCGAAGAGCAAAAAGTGTTTGAGGTGTTAACCTGGCCTACACGCTACCCGGTTTTCAACCGACTTTTGCAGCGCTTGCCAAAACCTAAGTCGGAACCCGTTTTTATGGGTAAGAAAGACCGACGGGATAACAAAGGACTGGCTGGCAACAGCCCCGCGATTCAATTGACCCGGTCGTTGATTGAACAGGTCGCATCATCGGATGCAACGGTTTTAATTTTGGGCGAATCCGGTACCGGTAAGGAAGTGGTGGCACAAGCTGTGCATAAATCGTCATCACGCCGGAATAAACCGTTTGTGCCGGTTAATTGTGGGGCAATACCCGGTGAGCTGCTGGAAAGTGAACTGTTCGGGCATGAAAAGGGGGCGTTTACCGGTGCCTTGACGGCCAGGCAAGGCCGCTTTGAACTGGCCGAAGGCGGTACCTTGTTTTTAGATGAGATTGGCGATATGCCTATGCCTATGCAGGTAAAGTTGTTGCGGGTACTGCAGGAGAGGACGTTCGAGCGGGTCGGTAGTAATAAAACCATTCATTGCAATGTACGGATTATTGCGGCCACACATCGTAATCTGGACGATGAAATTCGTGAAAAACGTTTTCGTGAAGACCTTTTTTATCGCTTGAATGTTTTTCCCATTGAAGTGCCGGCATTACGGGACCGTGCGGAAGATATTCCATGGCTGGTGAATGATCTGATTGCCCGCATGCAACAACACCAGCAAGGCAATTTGCGTCTGACAGCCGATGCTGTGGCCTTGTTGATGCAGCATGACTGGCCTGGGAATGTCAGGGAATTGGCTAACTTGCTGGAAAGGCTGGCCATTATTTTTCCAGATAAAGTCGTTTCAGCCGACGATTTGCCGGAAAAGTTTCAAGCCTACAGCATTCCTGATGACCTGGATATCAATATGGATTTTGCAACTGAATCTGCTGTGCCGGAAGTCCAGGAGGATTTAGAAAGGTCGTCAATTACCGAATCAATCAAGCCTGTGTCACAACTTCCAGATAGCGGTATGGATTTAAAAGAATACCTGAATAATCTGGAAAGCGATCTTATCAAACAGGCATTGGAAGAATGCAATGGTGTGGTCGCGCATGCCGCTAAATTATTGAATATTCGACGAACAACGCTGGTCGAGAAATTAAGGAAATATGACTTATCTTCCTGAACTGACAGGATAAGGCGCATATCATCAAACACAAGGTTTGTATTGTTTTGGGAATTAAATTGCAATCGTGAGCACAAAAATCATTCATTTTTTTAGCGAGCAAATCTGGTGGATTGCTGACTATAAGTTGAGTCCGGTTCAAGCCTTTTGCTTAAGAAGCTTGCGCATTGTTTTGCTCGCGCTGCAAGGATTTACCAAGGATTTATGTGCATTAAGAGCATCGGCTCTGACTTTGTATTCATTGCTCTCAATTGTGCCCGTTATCGCCTTGTTGTTTGGCATCGCCAAAGGCTTTGGTTTTGAGAAACTGTTAAAGCAACGCCTGCTTGAGCAGAGTGCCGAACAAAATGAAATGATGCTGCAGGTCATCGGTTTTGCAGAAAATATGCTTAAAAATACGCAAGGTGGCCTGGTAGCAGGTATCGGCGTGGTTATTTTGTTCTGGACGGTCATCAAAGTCATCGGCAATATTGAGGAGTCGTTCAATCATATCTGGAAAATTTCCAAAAACCGGACTTTGGCGCGAAAACTCAGTGATTATCTGTCTATGATGCTGTTAGCACCGGTTTTACTGGTCATGTCAGGGAGTTTGACGGTTTTTATCAAAACCCAGGTCACCTGGCTGATCGGCGTTATTCATCTGCCTGAGCTGGGCGCGCAAATCGTATTGTATTTGCTGGGGTTTTTGCCGTGGCTGATCATGATGGTTCTGTTCAGCTTTATTTTGATTTTTATGCCCAACCGGAAAATAAGTTTTCAGGCCGGGATTATTGCCGGGGTGATCACCGGTATCCTTTTTCAATGGATGCAGTGGCTTTATATCAGCTTGCAATTCGCCTTATCCAGTTACAATGCGATTTATGGCAGTTTTGCCGCGTTGCCATTGTTTTTGATCTGGTTGCAGCTGGCCTGGTCAATTGTGTTGTTTGGCTGCGAATTGGCTTTTTATATCCAAAATTATGCCAGCTATTGTCATAATCAGCGTTTTGCTGAATTAAGTTCATTTATGCAAAAAGCCGTGGCTCTGTCGATTATGCATGAAGTGGTTCGGCGTTTTTGCAATGCGGAGCCAGCCTTGGATGAGGATCGGTTGTCAATTCAATTACAACTTCCGTTATTAGTCATACAGCAAAGCATAAGTCAGTTGAAACAAAGCGGTTTATTGGTTAGCGTCATGACCGAGAATGATAATGATCTTCCAGTTTATCAACCGGCTGTTGATGTTCATAAATTGACCATAGCGCATGTGATTGCAGCATTAGAGCAGATAGGTGTGAATGAATTACCGGATAATTCAAATCTGAAACCGTTTATCAGCGTTTTGCAGCAATGGCAGGTGGAGCTGGAGAAAAGTGATACCAATAAATTGCTTGTGGCGTTTAATTGATTTTGGAGAAAATGATTTGCTGATTGAACTATGTCTCTGATAATACCAAGTCAGATAAAGAACGATGATTAAAGCTTAACGAATAACTTTGGAATGAATATGAATGAGCCTAATAAACGACGTCATCCACGGATAAAACATGCCGCACGCATTCGGGTTTTAACCCCACCGGGTGTGCCTGTTATTGTTAATATGCGCGATTTTTCAGAAAGCGGACTTTTTTTGTTCAGTGGCGGTAATGAAGATATTGTCAAAGTAGGTGATATCGTTGAGGTGAATACCCTGGAATTCGAAGGCGCGCCGGTACAAAAGGCGGTGGTCGTCAGAATAGAAGCCGGTAAAGGCTTTGCTGTCGAGTTTATTGAGGTTTAGAAGATCAATTTGAAGTCGGCTGTCAAATCGAAAAAACCTGGAGTCAGTAGATCTTTTTGTTACTGGCGACCAACTCAAAAACCTGTTCAAACTCTGAGTCAGCCTGTTCTAACGCATTTATTATGCTGTCTGGATCAATCTTGAGCAGTACCAGCCAATCAATCATGAGCGCATTGACTAATTCGGTTATAGGTTGGCCTTGTTCCAGCCCATTGATTAAGCTGACGCTGACAGCCAATAATGTCGCCTCTAATTTATGCGCCAGCGCGCGTTCGGGTTGAAGTTGGCAGGCCACTGCGGTGACAAGCGATTCGGGCAATTGCCAGCTTTGTATCAAGGCACTACCTGTCTGAGTATAATCCACGCCAATAATATCCTGCTGTAAGGCAGGAAGTATCTGTCGCTCGTTGGCCGCCTGTTTTAACACTAAAGCCGATTGTTGAGGAAATTTAAGATACAGGACTAACGAGCCAATATCATGCAGTAAACCGGCTACAAACAAGCGTTCGCTGTGCAGGAAAAAGCTTTTCTTAGCCAGACAGCGGGCGAGCAGGGCGCAGCGAATGCTGCGCATCCAGAAATCGGTCATATCAACCAGGTCGGTTGGGATATTCTGAAATGAATCGATCACCGAGGTGAGCAATATCAGGTTTTTCAGTTCGTCGATGCCTATGACGACAATAGCCCGGGAAATGGTGTCGATGCGCGACTGAAAACCATAGAAGGAACTGTTGACCAGTTTTAATAAACGAGCACTCAACGCCGGGTCTTTTAAAATGACCTGACTGATGTTTTCAAGGCTGAATCGGGGATCGTTGATCATCCGGGATACCTGAAAATAAATATCAGGTAAGGAGGGGAGTTCCAGGTTCCCGTCAATCAGGTCATGAGCATCAAGTTTTGGCATGGTCTATTGCCGATACAGCGCTAGTACCTGTTTAACATAGTTCTGCGTTTCCGGATAAGGTGGAATCTTGTTGTTATATTTCATAACAGCACCCTCGCCGGCATTATAACTGGCGACTGCCAGTTTTAAATTGGAATTGAACATCGTTAGCAGGTCTTTTAGATAACGTGCGCCACCTTCAATATTTTGCCGTGCATCTTTACGGTTTTTAACGCCATAGCGTTTTGCCGTTGCGGGCATTAACTGCATCAGGCCGACGGCGCCTTTCGGTGAAACAGCTGCAGGATTATAAGCTGATTCAGTCTGGATGACAGCATGGAGCAGCTTTTCATCGAGTTGATATTTAGAGGCCGCTTTGGCAATGATGGCGCTGTATTTTTTCTTTTTGGCCGCCAAAGATGTTCGCACTCGTTTTGATTTATATTTTCTAACGGTTGTTTTGATGATGCGTTTGTAGGGCAGCCCTTTTTTGGGTTCATCGGTATAATAAACGCTGCCGTCTGGCGCAACGTATTTATAAACATCGGCCAGCGATACCGATGTCATCGTCAAAAAAAGTAGACAGATTCCGATTTTTTTCATCATATTTAATTTGTTTTAGACCTTATTGTGATGAGGTTAGCTGAATTTACTGCATTTTCTCGGGCCTGTTTCACATTTTCAGCTGCAGCCAGGGCGACACCCATTCGCCGATTAAGCAAGGCGTGTGGTTTTCCGAACAGGCGCACCTCGGTGTCGGCAATCGATAATGCTTTTTCCAGCCCGTCGAAAACAAAGCAATCTGATTCAATCGTACTTAATATTACCGCACTTGCCGCCGGGTTTTCCAGTCGGGTCGATACCGGCAGTCCTAAAATGGCTCTGACATGCAGATCAAATTCGCTCTGCCGCTGACTCATCAAGGTCACCATGCCGGTGTCATGTGGTCTGGGGCTGACTTCGCTGAACCAGACCTGATCGCCTTTGATAAATAATTCCACGCCAAAAAGCCCTAAGCCACCGATGGCATCGGTGATTTTTTTGGCAATGGTTTTCGCCGTTTGCCAGGCCGTTTCCGTCATGGGCTGAGGTTGCCAGCTTTCACGATAATCCCCATCTTCTTGCCGGTGTCCAATAGCCTCACAAAAATGGGTTTCAATCTGACCTTCGGCATTTTTCGCTCTGACCGTCAACAGGGTGATTTCAAAATCAAAATCGACCAGCCCCTCAATAATCACTTTACCCGTGTCGGTACGGCCACCTGTTTTGGCATATTGCCAGGCTTTTTCGAGTTCATCGACTGAATCAATACGGGATTGGCCTTTCCCTGAAGATGACATGGTCGGCTTGATAAAGCAAGGATAACCGATGCTCTCGGCAGCACGTTGTAATTGTTCAAAACTGTCGGCAAAGGCATAGCGCGAAGTCGGCAGACCAACCGTTTCGGCGGCCAGGGTTCGAATACCCTCCCGATTCATGGTGAGTTGCACCGCACGCGCATTAGGCACAACCGTGGTTAAACCGTCGGCTTCAATGTCGGCCAGTGCGGCGGTAGCGATATTTTCAATTTCCGGAATAATATAGTCCGGCCTGATTTTAGCAATCAAAGCTTTGACCGCAGCGGCATCGGTCATGTCGATCACAAAACTGTGATGGGCCACCTGCTGCGCCGGTGCATTGGCGTAACGGTCAACGGCGATCACTTCAACGCCATAGCGCTGCAATGAAATGGCAATTTCTTTGCCTAATTCACCACTGCCTAATAATAAGGCCTTGGTGGCCGTGTTGGATAAAGGTGTGCCAATCATCATTGTTTACCTTGTAAGTAATTTTCAATATCCTGCTTGGAAAAGCCGATTTTCTGTGCCACTCGGTCGGCATGGCTGACACGCGATATGCCATCAATCAATTTATAGGTCGGATGATCGCCTGCAAATTCAACCTGTTTGGCCATGCCAATGTGTTTATTGATAAAAAGATCAACCAATTGATGATTATGGGTGATCAGGATGGTGGTACAGCCTTTGCGATAAAAACCATCCAGTACATTGGCCGAGGCTTCCATTTTTTCTTCAAAGGTTGTGCCTTCAGACAATTCATCCAGAACGACAAGGCTTTTCGGCGTTGCGGCCAGAAAAATATCGCGGGTGCGCTTGAGTTCGGTGCCAAAACGGCCTTCGCCATCATCCAGGTGGCTGATATCTGGCGCTTGATAGAAGATGTGGTCGGCGACAACTAAAACCGCGCGTTTGGCCGGCACCAGGCAACCGATTTGCGCCAGCAGTTGAATCTGGGTAATGGTTTTGCAAAAAGCGGTTTTGCCACCGCTGTTAGGGCCGGTGACAAACACCAGACGTTCATCATGGACGGCAAAATCATTGCCGACATAATCCGGATTTTTGTGGCCTAAAATCGGGTTTTTAGCCTGGCTCAATGTCATCGTATGCTTGTCAGCATTCTGCATTTCCGGTAATACCGTATCGCTGCCATAGTCTTCGGCATATTTTACGAAAGCCAATAATTCATCTAACTGCCCCAGTGCATCCAGTGCTTCGCCCAGTTCTTGCGATTGTTTAAATTCATCCCTGAGCGGAATGATGCAATTGTCCCGATCATACGACCCAATAATAGGAAAATAAGCCAGGAGCAGCGGGATGAAGAAGATGGATGCCATTGGAATGGATTCCCGACTGATGCTGAATATATCGGTCGGAAAAAATGTGGTAATCGCCCATAACGCCGCAAAAATAGAGGCGATTAAAACAGGTTTGAAAATAGTCGGCTTGAAAATCGTTGCCGGCACAAAACTGCCTTTGCGCTCTTCTTTGCATTGAAAGCCTTTTTCCGTATTGTAAACCGGGCCGGCCATCAACGAGTAGGTTCTGGACTTGGAAAAGGTGCGAATTTTATTGAAAATGGATTTTAAATAATCGCTCTCAGGTTCATTCGATGCCTGTATGGCATCGACCAGGTTCAGCGCAAAGCGTACACCGCGCTTGTATTGTTTATAGCCGTAGCCTTCAATTTGATGGTCTTCGCGGGCAGTGCCAAAACCGCCTAAAAATTCACCATATAATAAGAGGAACAAGTTGTTTTCAGCCGCAGCAGAGCGGCTGACAATGCGTTCAAGGTTTTCCCGGACGCCAGGCTGTTGCTGGATTTCTTTAATGGCATCCTGTTTGGCACAGATTTCAGCATAATCGGCGGAAGGTTGACATAAGGAACGATATAATACGGTCTGTCCTGAAGTCGTTTGAGCATAATTAAGGGTGTCAAACAATTCGTCCACTTCAATGGTATTAAATGAAGATGCGTCTAATACGCCTTCGCCGGTCGCTAAAGGTTGTGTCGTTTTAGCTTGAGGCCATTGGCCGGCCCAGCTTTCCAGCACAGTCTGTTTCATCGTTTTCTCTTATTATTCTGTAGACCAAAGACAATAATTGCCGCGACGACAATTCCCGACATCATGATATTTTGTTTCGATGCGCCCAGCAACCAGGCCACACCGCCGCCCAATGCCATACCGACACCGCTGAACGCCAATGCCCGCATAAACCGGCAGATGGGACAGTTTCTGTCATAGCCTCGCATTTTCACCCTCCAGGATATCCGTTAAACATTTAATATGTAAACTATCATCATTTAATGCTGGAATATAGCGATAAGATTGGCCGCCAGCCTGCATGAAAACAGTTTTATTTTCCATGGCGATTTCTTCCAGCGTTTCCAGACAATCGACGGCAAAACCTGGACAAACCACATCAACCGATGTAATCCCTTGTTGGGGCAGGGCTTTTAAAACTTCGACACAATAGGGCTTTAGCCACTCTGCCTTGCCGAAGCGGGATTGAAAAACCAGTTGCCACCGATGATCTTCAAGCCCTAAGGCCTGAGCAATCAATGTCGCACTGGTCTGACATTGATGATAATAAGGGTCACCTAATTCGGTCAATTTAGCGGGGAGGCCATGAAAGGATAAAACCAGCAGCTGGCTTTGTCCGTTTTTCTGCCAATGTTGTTGAATGGATTGGGCGACAGCTTGAATATAGGCGGGGTGCCGATGATAATCGCTGACAAATGAGATGGATGGAATATGGCGCCAGCCTTGCGTAATACGCGCCATTTCATCATACACCGAAGCGGTCGTAGTGGACGAATACTGCGGATATAACGGCAAAACGATCAGTTTTTCAATGCCTGAACGGTGAAGCTCCGATAACTTGCGGGCCATTGATGGTTTGCCGTAACGCATGGCAAAATCAAGTTTGATGCTTCGCGGTGCAATATGCCGGGCTAATTTATCGCTTAACTGGCGGGTTATATGGATTAAAGGGGACCCGTTGGGGGTCCAGATTTTTCGATAGGCTTTTGCTGCCTTGCCGGGGCGTAACGGCAGCACAATGAAATGCAGAATAAGCCACCATAGAAAACGCGGTAAATTGACCACGCGGGGATCGCTCAAAAACTGTTTCAAATAGCGGCGAACCGCACGCCGGGTCGGGGCATCGGGCGAACCTAAGTTAACCAGGATGACCCCGGTTTTATGCTTATCCCCGGACATGCTTTATTGCCGGTTAATCAAATTCAGAAATTCAGAGCGGGTGCTGATTTCTTTACGGAAAATGCCGGTCATCACGGATGTTGTCATCACCGAGTTTTGTTTTTCCACACCGCGCATCATCATGCATAAATGTTTAGCCTCAATCACAACGGCAACACCTTTTGCACCGATTGCAGATTCGACCGTATCGGCAATCTGTTTGGTCAATTTCTCCTGAATCTGTAAGCGGCGACCATACATATCAACAATTCGGGCTAATTTAGACAGTCCCAGCACCTTGCCTTGTGGAATATAACCAATATGGCACTTACCGACAAAGGGTAACAGATGATGTTCGCATAAAGAATACAGTTCAATGTCTTTGACAATGACCATATCTTCTGTATCAGCTTCAAAAATGGCGTCATTCAAGACATCTTCCAGCTTCAACTCATAGCCCCGGTTTAAAAACTTAAAGGCTTTAGCCGCACGCGCCGGGGTATCGACTAAACCTTCGCGATTGACGTCTTCACCTACGGCTTCAATAATTTTACGAAAATACTCTTCCATCACCTGTTCCTGAGAAAAAAATAACGGCCCATTATAGCGCATCACCGGGTGAATTCTAACGCCTCAAGAATCACCCGTTCGTCAGCATCGGGTTTATGCGCATTTTCGCTGATATGCCGACGCCAAAGTCTGGCGCCTTTTTCGCCATGAAACAAGCCAAGAATATGGCGTGAAATATGATTTAAGCGCAAGCCTTCAGCCAACTGTTGTTGAATATAAGGAATCAAAGCCTCAACAACCTCATGGCGGCTTTTCGCGGGCAGTTTTTTGCCATAAAACAGGCGGTCAACCTCGGCTAATAAAAAAGGTTGGTGATATACCGCTCGCCCCAGCATGACGCCATCGACATGATTTAACTGGGCTTTGGCGGCCGCAAGATCGTTCAATCCGCCATTGAGAATGATGTCAAGCTCGGGTCGTTCTTGTTTCAGCCGATAAACAAAGTCATACCGTAACGGTGGAATATCTCGGTTCTCTTTAGGCGATAAGCCTTGTAGCCAGGCTTTTCGCGCATGGACGATAAATGTATTGCAACCACTTTCGGCAACGATATCGATAAAATGTTTAAATTCATCGTAGCTTTCCATTTTATCAATACCGATACGGGTTTTAACCGTGACCGGAATAGTGCAAGCCTGTTGCATTGCCGCGACGCATTCAGCCACCAAATCCGGCTTGGCCATCAGACATGCGCCAAACATACCGTTTTGCACTCGATCACTGGGGCAACCCACATTCAAGTTAATCTGGGCATAACCATGCTGTTCAATCAGTTGGGCGCAAATGGCCAATGCCTTCGGGTCACTGCCGCCCAATTGAAAGGCAACAGGTTGCTCTTCGGCATTAAAGGCTAAAAATCGCGCTTTATCGCCATGTATGATTGCCCCGGTTGTGACCATTTCCGTGTATAGCAGCGCTTTTTCCGAGATCAATCGATGAAAATAACGGCAATGTCGATCGGTCCAGTCCAGCATCGGGGCGACGGAGAAGGGAGCCGGATTCAAAGATGAGCGTTGAATTGATTGTTGTTGATCCATATTTAATCGCTAATGCCTGCGCGTTTAAACAGGCTTTGTTTGAAACAAAGGGTATTTTAACGGCAAAAAGCTTGTATGGAGTCAGTTGCGATGAATAAACATTGTGGTTATCGGATATAGAAAAAAGGCCAGGATGTTTAGAAGAAAGGTTGGCATGTAAACCCAGCACCTCATGCAGATGGCACATTTTCATCCCAGTTATCAATGACGAGGCGTTGGGTTCATGCTCGGCTTGACCTTCTCCTCTCCCTGAAGGCATAACTATCTACACATCTTTCCCAAAAAACAGCTGGACAGTTTGCCTAAAAC
>CAYUAE010000068.1:0-10778 GCA_964442675.1 uncultured Methylomarinum sp. | reverse complement strand
TCGAAAACGGCTCAATAATAACGCGATCGCCTTTTTTTACGCCTGTAACATCGGCTTCCAGCACGATATAGCAATTCGCGCGGCTCAATGCGCCGAGTTGGTGTGAGTCTTGACCATCGGCAGGATAGACATGCAAATCGCCCGATGCGTCTTGATGCAAAATACCGCGTTGAAATTCCAGTCGCCCCGGAATTTTTTTCAAGTCGGCTTGAAGCGTTGCGCTCAGACGCAAGGGCTTTTCGGCATCGAGTCCCGATAACCAGGCTAAGGCCGGTTCAATGACTTTTTCAAAGGTGACATGGGCGGAAACCGGGTTGCCGGGTAAGGCAAAAAAACAGCATTGGCCAAATTGACCAAACGCCAGTGGCTTTCCCGGTTTTATCGCCAGTTTCCAGAAATTTATCTGTCCTTCGCGAGCCAGTATGTCGGCGATAAAATCGGCATCACCAACCGATGCGCCACCGGTGCTGATGAGGACATCAAAATCCTGTGCCGCTTGCCTTATGTTCGTCTGTATAATCTGTTTATCATCCGGGAAGCAGCCTAAGTCACTGACACTTAAGTTCGGATTGTTGAGCAGGCCATGTAATGCATAGCGATTACTGTTATAAATCTGGCCGTTTTCAAGCGTCTGGCCTGGTGATTTTAATTCGTCGCCGGTAGAAAAATACGCGACGCGAATTTTGCGTCTTACCCGAACTGCATAAATACCGACCGACGCCAGTAATGCGCAATCGACCGGGCTGAGTCGACGGTTTTTTTGCAATATGACCTGGCCACGCTTGATGTCGCTGCCCTGGCGGCGGATAAAGCGTTTTGCCGGGCAGTCAGCTGGAAATTCAATGAGTTCCTGTTGCTGTTCAACCTGTTCCTGCATGATCACGCTGTCGGCACCTTTTGGAATCACGGCGCCGGTAAATATGCGAACACATTCGCCACGGTGTATTGACTTAAGATAAGGTTTTCCTGCCCAGGATACGCCGCTTTGTTTAAGCCTGAAGGGCTGGCCGGTTTGAATATCCTGGCTGGAAAAGGCATAGCCATCCATCGATGAGACATCTGCGCCCGGCACATCGATGGGGGCATAGATGGTTTCTGCCAATACGCGGCCTAAAGCTTGTTTCAGTTCAATGCTTTCACAGGCTGTGATGGGGCTTAAGTTATGCTTGATTTGCTGTAAAGCTTGTTCGAGAGTCAGTAGCCCGTTTTCGTGGCTTAAACAGAGGTCTTTCATACGCCCTCCATAAACTGAAGAACGAAATCGTGGATTTGTTCAACATTGTTTAAATCCAATGCGGTGACATGGGCAGGCAGCGGTAGAGGCTTGTCGCTGGCGACGGCAATGATGCTGTCATCATCAGGATAAAGTAAGGGTTTGTTCAGGTCGGTTCTGTAGACTTCAATTTTTGGGAACTTTTCGGCCTTGAAACCTTCAACCAGAATCAAATCAACACGGTGTTGCTCAAAGGCGTCGAGTTGATCCTGCAGTTTAGGTTCTTGAATTGTGCTGAATTCGGTAATGATGGCGCGGCGGTGGGCAGATACCAGCATCACCGGTGAGGCGCCTGCTTTCCTTAGGCGATAACTGTCTTTACCGGGTTTGTCGATTTCAAAATTATGGTGGCTGTGTTTGATAATGCCTACGTTAATGCCAGACAGCCTTAAACGTGGGATTAACTGTGTCAACAAGGTCGTTTTACCGGTTCCACTATAGGCTGCAAATCCTAGTACCGGGGTGGCGCTTTTTTGCATGCTAATCTGTTAAACCTGTGCGTTAAAAAATTCCCTATTATCCGTATTCTGTTGCGAGCTGTCTTGAAAAAAATCTGTAAAAATGAAAATGGCTGTATTTTTAAAAGGTTGCTTGCGTTAGCATAGGCGCGGGGTGATGATCGGTATCATGAACTTGAAAACGACTCGATTTAATACATTTGATGACGCTTTGATTCAAGGCGATTTAGAGACGGTTTATCAGACCATGATTCAAGCCGTCAGTGGTCATGGTGGCTGGTGGAATGCTTTGTGGGAAGCTGAAATTATTGGCGATAAACCGATTACGCAAGTGGGGGGATGTGTCAAAATCACGGTTCATAGTTTTTTTGATGTGCAGTTTTACGCTAGAACAGTTGCCATCAAGGATTTAGAACGGTTGCACGTGGAATTTTATGCAGGAGATTTTTTGGGGTATGGAATCTGGTTGTGGGAAGCTGAAGGCAATAAAACACGCATCAGTCAGGAATGGCATGCATCGCCTAATAGCTTAAAATTTCATTTGGCGTCTAAGCTTATTGATATTGAAATGATGCATTCCAGGATTATTCATAAGGCGTTTAATACATTCAATCAATATTTATGCGCATTGAACGAACGGCGTGTTGACTGATGAAGTCTGGCGCTGTTTTTTGTATGTGGAGAATAGATAGGAAGGAGAATTATGATTCGGGTCGTGTTGTTAGTTATTGTATTGGCGGTGATTTTTTGGCTGATGCGATGGTTTTTGAAAACACCGGCACAAGAGGTTGCAAAAGCGATAAGAAAAAGCGGTTTGATGATTCTGGCCGGGCTTTTTATCGTGCTGACGTTGACAGGTAAGCTGAACTGGCTGGTTGCGGCGGCGGGTGTGGTAGTGGCCGGGTTGTCCAGGCTGCTGCCTGTTCTGTTGCGCTATGCGCCGCAATTGCAACGATTATGGCTATGGTTTTATACGCAACGCGGGGAGGCCCAGCCGAACGACAAACAAGGCTCGGTGGATTCTGTAAAAATGAGTCGCGCACAGGCTTATGAGATTTTAGGCTTGAAACCCGGTGCTAGCAAAGATGACATTATTCAGGCACATCGAAAATTAATGCAAAAACTCCATCCTGATCGGGGCGGCTCCGATTTTCTAGCGGCACAAATCAATCAGGCCAAAAAAGTTTTGTTAGGGTAAGTCATTGGCCCGCTTGATTGCATTTTTATTCATTCTTGCCTTATTGACAGCCTGTGGCGGCAGACATTATGCGCCAGTCAGAAGTTATGCGCGAGATATTCCGAAAACGCAAAAATATTATGTCGTGCATAAAGGCGATACGCTTTATGCGATTGGTCGGCGTTCAGGTTATGGTTATCGGAAGCTGGCAACATGGAATGGATTGAAATCACCCTACAGGCTGGAAGTCGGCCAAGTCATAAAATTGTTTGATGGTCGACAAAGGTCAGCGGCCGCTTTTCATCGTAAACAAAAAACGCGATATCAATCACATAAAAAACACAAAACACCTCATAAAACGCGAAGTCAATCACAGAAAAATCCTTCTTTATCATACGGTAACAAAAAACTGTTAAAGTTAACTTGGCAGTGGCCGTTAAGAGGGAAGATTGTTAAATCTTTTTCTCAAACCCAGAACAAAGGAATCGATATTAGCGGAAAACCCGGGCAAAAAGTCAGAGCAGCGGCTTCCGGGAAAGTGGCTTACAGTGGAAAAGGCTTAGTCGGATACGGAAATTTACTCATCATTCGACACAATGCCATTTACCTGAGTGCTTACGCCAACAATCGTCGATTACTGGTTAAGGAAGGGCAGTACGTTAAAAAGGGACAGGTGGTTGCCGAAGTTGGGCGAAAACGAGGGGAAAAACCTTCGTTACATTTTGAGATAAGAAAAAAAGGGAATCCGGTAAATCCATTACGGTATTTACCCAGCACCTTGTAATACCTCATTATTGAGGCGAGTATGAAATTTGTTCTTTAGGGCAAGGTGCTGGGTAAACCTGATAAATAATATCAAAGGTGGCTAAGGCCATTTCGGGAGGTGTTTTATGACAAGCGAAGTAATTGAGTTCTTAAGCGATAATACGACAGTCGTTCCTGAGGTCAATGTTTTTGATTTGATGGCAGGGGCTAAACAGGTTGATGTAAAAGAAGACATTATCGATGATAGTGTCAACGATAGTTCTTTCGATGCAACGCGGGCTTATTTGAATGCGCTGAGTAAATCGAAGCTGTTGTCGGCCGATGAGGAAAAGGTTTATGGGCGGCGTGTTTTGCAGGGCGATGAGGATGCCCGCAAGATTATGATCGAAAGTAATCTGAGATTGGTGGTTAAAATTTCAAAACGCTATTTAAACCGAGGATTGCCACTTTTGGATTTGATCGAAGAGGGAAATCTGGGCTTGATTCGTGCGGTCGAGAAATTTGACCCTGAGAAAGGATTTCGGTTTTCAACCTATGCAACGTGGTGGATTCGTCAAACCATCGAACGCGCCATCATGAATCAGACACGCACGATTCGCTTACCGATTCATATTGTGAAAGAAATGAATGGTTATTTGAAGGCGCAACGGGCTTTAGCGCAGGAATTGGATCATGACCCGTCGGAAGAAGAAATCGCCGCTTATATGGATAAACCGGTTCAAACTGTCAGCAAAATGTTGAAACTGAATGAGCGGGTGACATCGATGGATGTTGCAGGTGGTAAAAATTATGACAAGCCACTGGTTGATTTTATCAGCGACGAAAAAATTGCCTCGCCAGCGGAGCAATTACAGGAAGATAATATCAAGGATAATGTAAAGCACTGGGTCTATCAATTAGCGGAAAAACAACGCGAAGTGATTGTACGTCGTTATGGTTTGTGTGGGCATCAGTCGGCGACACTGGAGCAGGTGGCCAATGAGCTGGGTGTTACGCGTGAACGTGTCAGACAAATTCAGATGGATGGATTGAAAAGGCTGAAAGAGATTCTGGATGCCGGTGGCTATTCGTTTGAAGCGATTTTTCAATAGGGAATGGCTTTTCTTGTTACTGCACCCGCATTAGCGGGTGCTGTAACCTGAGATTTTAAGCAAAAACGCCTGCAATCTGATTTTGAATTTTTTCGGCCATCGCTTTTCTGTTTTCCGCATCTCGAATGGGTCGTCCGACAACAATATAATCGGCACCATTTTCAAACGCTTGTTCAACACTGACGACACGTTTCTGATCATCCTCTTCACGATTATCGACCGGCCGTATTCCCGGTGTAATAACCAATAGTTTATCGGCCAGCTCCTGACGGATCATTTTAACTTCCAGGCCGGATGACACAATGCCATCACAACCAATCTGCAAGGCCCGTTTTGCACGGGACAGTACCAGCTCTCGCACATCACATTTGAAGCCCAAATCATCTAAGTCGCCACGATCCAGGCTGGTCAAGGCGGTCACGGCTAGAACTTTTAAATCGCCTTTGTTAGCGGCCGCCGCTTCCATGATGGCGTCGTTTCCATGAATCGTTGCCAGATCAACGCCTTTATTGCTCAAGGCTTTGATGGCACGCCCGACGGTGGCGGAGATATCGAAAAATTTTAAATCGACAAAAACTTTTTTATTTCGTGCTTTAAGCCATTCGATAAAGCCGAAATAGTCGCCAGACATGAATAACTCCATACCAACTTTATAGAAAATAACTGAATCACCCAGTTCTTCAACCAGTTTTTTGGCTTCTTCAATGCTGGGTACATCCAAAGCCATGATCAAGCGTTCACGGACAGGAATGGGTTTTGTGGAAATAAAAGTCTCTGTCATATTCGATTCCATGTGGGTAGTCTAAAAACAGTCAAACCGACCATATTACCGCAACTAAGGAACAGCGTGAATGGTAAAATAGCGCAATGACAACGACATTGATACAAATGGCACTGATTATGCTGTTGGGAACGGCCTGGCGCTTTGTAAAACCGGGTGGTTTGAGCGCAGAACAGACCCGGGAAGTGCTGACGACAGTGATCTATTATCTTTTTTTGCCCGCCTTGGTGATTGATGTATTGTGGAAAGCCGATATAGGACTGCAATCTCTGGCATTTACGGGGCTGGGAGCCGCGGCCGTTATTTCCGGGATAATTTTGGCCTGGGCGTTTTGTAGACTGTTTAACTTTACGCCCGCTAGAACCGGCGCCGTCATTTTAGCCTCGGCTTTTCCGAATGTAACCTATTTGGGCTTACCGGTTTTAGAGCAGGCTTTTGGCGAATGGGCGCGTTCGGTGGTCATTCAGCTCGATTATTTTTCGGCCAGTCCGTTATTGTTTACGCTGGGCGTGGTTATCGCAAGACATTATGGCAGGGAATCACATAAACCCCGCTTTATCTTGTCTTTTTTGAATACACCGCCATTCTGGGCGGCTTTTATTGCGGTTTTACTGAATCAGAATCATATTCCTGAACCGGACTGGTTGTTAGGGGTGTTACAAAAGATGTCGGCGGTGGTCGTGCCCATCATGTTGTTTTCTTTGGGGCTGGCGTTAAACTGGTCGTCTATGCGTATTCAAAATATACCGTTTGTGATGCCGGTGGTCCTGGTCAGAATGATTTTAATTCCGCTGTTGTTATTAGCGATTGCTGACAGCTTTCCGATGTCATCACGGGAAAAAGCGGCAGCCATTCTTGATTTGTCGATGCCCAGTATGGTGTTGGGCATTGTTTTTTGCGATCGTTACAAATTAGACAGCGGTTTATACGCCATGTCGGTGACGGTAACGACATTATTGAGTTTAGTCATGCTTCCATTTTGGTATCAACAGCTATGAAACCGCGCGTCGAAATTTTTTCCCAGGGTGAGGAGGTCGTCAGTGGTCAGATTGTGGACAGTAATGCTGCCTGGCTTGCTTCTCACTTGAATGATATGGGCTTTCGGGTGATTCGGCACAGCGCGGTGGGCGATGATCTGGCTCATTTGCAAGCCCTGTTATTGGAAATTGCCGAACGCGCCGATTGTTGTGTCTGTACGGGTGGACTTGGTCCTACCGTCGATGATTTGACCGCAGAGGCGGTCAGTTATGCCTTTCAGCGGCCATTATTGCTGGATGAAGAGGCGCTGTCACAGATTCAGGCTTATTTTAAGCAGCGGCAACGAGAGATGGCAGAAAGCAATATAAAACAGGCTTTATTGCCTGAGGGCAGTATTCGGCTGGATAATCATTGGGGAACCGCACCAGGTTTTGCTATTCAATTTAAACAATGTTGGTTTTATTTTATGCCCGGCGTACCGGCGGAAATGAAACAGATGTTCACCCATAGCATACAACCCCGATTACGCCATGATTTTAAGCTTAACCCCGATACGCTGATTATTTTACGTCTGCTAGGAATAGGTGAATCGGATATCCAGCAGAAATTATCAGGCTGGACCTTGCCGGATAAGGTGAGATTAGGCTTTCGCACCACGGCTGATGATATTGAAGTGAAATTGTTTTTTCCGGCCGCTTTCAATGAATCAGAACGGTGTAAGGTGGTGGATGCTTTAGCTGCCTGTTTAGGCGATAGCGTTTATTGTATCGATACCGGTGACCGGCAACCATCGCTGCACGCGATGATTGCCGAAAGCTTGCAACAAAAGAACCTGCAACTGGCGCTCATCGAAAGTATCAGTTCCGGCGCCATCAGTGCGCGTTTTGTAGGCCACCCCTGTTTGCGGCAGGCGCATATCTACCCGGATTTAGACAGTATGCGGGCCGATAAACCTATGGAATATGCTGCACGCGAGCTGGCTGAGTCGATGCTGGCCTTAGCGGATAATATCGTGTGTTTAGTGCAGCTTTATACAGACGAAAAACAACAGTTGCTCAGTTATCTTAAGGGGCCTTCAGGTGAAATATGCCATGAACGGTTTCTGACAGGAACAATCGAGCAAAAACAACAGCGAGCGACTGTGGTCGCTTTGGATTTAATCAGAACCTATCTTAAAAAATAATGCCTTTATTACGTTTGAATCAAGTGTCCATGGCCTATGGCACACATGCTTTACTGGACAATGCCCAATTTCAACTTGACCCCGGTGAAAGAGTGGGACTGTTAGGTCGAAATGGTGAGGGAAAATCGACCTTGATGAAAATTATTGCCGGACATATTGCTGCCGACAGTGGCGAAGTCTGGCGTCAGCCTGAAGTTCGTATCGCCTGGCTGGAGCAGGCGCCTGAGCTTGATTGTGACGATACCATTTATCAGGCTGTTGCCAGTGGCTTAGGGCATTTAGGGGATTTAATCAATCAATATCACGCCGCATTGACCAGGATGGATGGCAGTGAGCAATCATTGGCGCAATTAGGCGATATTCAACAAAAACTGGAAGCCGAGGATGGCTGGGGCTTGCAGCAGCGGGTGGAAACCATTCTGGATAAATTGGCATTGCCGGCCGATGTCAAGGTCAATACCTTGTCAGGCGGTTGGAAACGGCGCGTCGCATTGGCCAGGGCGTTGGTGATCGAACCGGATATCTTATTATTGGATGAACCGACGAATCATCTGGATTTTGACAGTATTGCCTGGCTGGAAGAGCAGATTTTAAATTACAAAGGCGCGGTATTGTTCGTCACGCATGATCGGGCATTTTTACAAAAACTGGCGACACGCATTGTCGAGCTTGATCGCGGCAAGCTGGTGTCGTGGGCGGGAAATTATCAGGATTATTTGCGCCGAAAAGCGGCTGCACTGGAGGAAGAAGCACGGCAAAATGCCGAATTTGATAAAAAGCTGGCTCAGGAAGAAACCTGGATTCGGCAAGGCATCAAAGCACGCAGGACACGCAATGAAGGCAGGGTTCGTGCATTGCAAAAATTACGGGCAGAACGAGCGCAGCGACGCAACCAGCAGGGGACGGCAAATGTCAATTTGACCCAGGCTGAAGCCTCTGGCAAAAAAGTCATCGAAGCCAGGCATGTGACGTTCGCCTATGGCGATAAGGTTATTATTCAGGACTTTACAAGCCGTATCGAGCGTGGCGACAAGATCGGTTTATTAGGGCCAAATGGCGCCGGTAAATCGACCTTGCTGAAACTGTTACTCAAACAACTGGAACCGACTTCGGGCACAGTCGAACACGGCACGCGTCTTAAAATTGCTTATTTCGATCAATTACGGGAGCAACTGGACCCGGAACTCTCGGTGGCCGACACCGTGGCTGAAGGCAGCGAATTTATCGATTTCCCGGATGGCCGCAAACATGTCATGTCGTATCTGGCCGATTTTTTGTTTCCGCCAGCGCGGGCAAGATCGCCGGTTAAAAGTTTATCCGGAGGTGAGAAAAACCGTTTACTGCTGGCGAAATTATTTACCAAACCGGCTAATTTGCTGGTGATGGATGAGCCAACTAACGACCTGGATCTGGAAACCCTGGAGATTTTAGAGCAAAAACTGGTGGAGTACGAAGGCACGTTATTGTTGGTCAGTCATGACCGGCAATTTCTGGATAATGTGGTGACCAATGTATTTGTTTTCGAAGACGGTGGGCGAGTCAATCAATATGTCGGTGGTTATTCCGATTGGTTGCGAATACAAAAAAGCGAACAACAGGCACGGACGGCGGAAAAGGATGCGCGGGTAAAGAAAGAAAAACCGAAAATAAAATCGGAAAATAAACTCAGTTACAAAGAAAAGCGTGAACTCGAACAACTGCCTGATATCATCGAGGGCCTGGAAAAACGGCAGGCAGAATTGAATGAGCATATCAATCAGCCCGATTTTTATAAACAATCGCAAGAAAAAGTCAGCGCCATACTATCCGATCTCAATGAGGTCAATCAATCATTGGAACAGGCTTATCAACGTTGGGAAGCGCTGGATGGTATGAGTTCGTAATGCTTAAAGAGAAGTATGATGTCGTCATTATTGGTGCCGGCGCCTCCGGTTTGATGACCGCGATTGAAGCCGGTAAACGCGGTCGTAAGGTTTTGGTGCTCGATCATGCCAACAAGGCAGGCAAGAAAATCCTGATGTCCGGTGGCGGTCGCTGCAATTTCACCAACATGACCATTGATGCCGAAAATTATCTGTCGCGTAATCCACATTTTTGTAAATCGGCACTGAGCCGGTTCACCCAATGGGATTTTATCGCCTGGGTTCAACGCTATAACATTCCATACCACGAGCGTGATCACGGACAATTGTTTTGTGATCGCAGTGCCAAAGACATTTTGTCGATGTTATTGAGCGAATGCCGGCAATATGGTGTTTCAATTCAGCTTGATACGGCCGTTACTCAGGTCGCCGCGCAAAATCCCGGGTTTATGTTGGAGACGCGTAGAGGCCGTTATGTTTGCCAGTCGCTCGTTATTGCCAGCGGCGGCTTGTCGATTCCTAAAATGGGTGCGACGCCTTTTGGTTATCAAATTGCTGCCCAGTTCTCATTACCGATTGTACCCACCCATGCCGGTTTAGTCCCATTGACCTGGCAGGATCGTGACAAACAACGCTTTGCGCCGTTATCCGGTATTGCAGTGCCAGCTGTCGTTCGTTTTGGAAACCATGTATTCCGGGAAAATATGTTGTTCACGCATCGGGGATTGAGTGGCCCGGTGATTTTGCAGATTTCTTCCTATTGGCGGCCAGGTGAGGCGATTCAAATCGATTTGTTACCCGATTTGGATCTGCCGAACTGGTTACAGCGACAGCGGGAAAAAATGCCCAATAGCCAGATTGTCACCGTATTGTCGAAGCAGTTGCCGAAAAAATTGCTGAAGATATTGCTGGCAGAAGAGGTGGTCAGTATGCCTTTGAAAAGTTTGCAAGCCGCGCATATTCAAAAGCTTGCAGAACAGTTGCAGAACTGGCGCTTGAAACCGAATGCAACCGAAGGCTACAGAACCGCAGAAGTGACGGTCGGTGGTGTCGATTGCGATGCCTTATCGTCAAAAACAATGGAATGCAAAACCGTACCGGGCCTGTATTTTGTCGGGGAGGTTGTTGATGTAACCGGTTGGCTGGGTGGCTATAATTTTCAATGGGCCTGGTCATCCGGCTGGTGCGCAGGACAGTATGTTTAGGAGGT
>CAYUAE010000067.1:0-11090 GCA_964442675.1 uncultured Methylomarinum sp. | reverse complement strand
CGCTGGACCCCCTTATTTTTAAGGTGTGCAGGATAAAATATAAAACACTTGAGCACTTAAAGTCAGTACTGCCAAGACGATAAAAAAGGGAGTATAGACACTATACTCCCCTCTTGTTTCGATTAAGCAACTATTTCAACAGTTTGTTTACAGTATCATATTCTGATGAAATTTTCAGCTTAATGAGCAATGATTGCCTGGGCTTTTTCCTTACCTTTTTTGGCTTCGGCCTTAGCTGACTTTTTGGCTTTAGGCGATGGCATATGTTGCAGCGCAACGTCCAAGACTTCATCAATCCAATGAACCGGTCGAATATCCAGGGTTTGCTTGATATTTTCTGGAATTTCGGCCAGGTCTTTTTCATTCTCCGATGGAATCAAGACCGTTGTGATTCCGCCCCTGTGTGCCGCAAGCAGCTTCTCTTTCAGGCCGCCAATCGGCAGCACTTCACCGCGCAAGGTGATTTCGCCGGTCATGGCGACATTTGCCCGTACCGGTATCTTGGTCAAGGCCGATACGATAGCTGTGCACATACCAATACCCGCACTTGGCCCATCCTTAGGTGTCGCGCCTTCCGGTACATGGATGTGCAAATCGTTTTCCTGAAACGCGGCAGCGTCAATACCCAATACCTGAGCCCGACTCCTGACCACGGTCATGGCCGCCTCGATAGATTCCTTCATGACATCGCCTAATTTACCCGTCGCCTGGGTCTTTCCTTTACCTGGCATCAGTGCTGCTTCAATCGTCAGCAGCTCGCCACCGACTTCCGTCCAGGCCAGTCCTGTGACCTGACCGATCTGGTCTTTATCTTCGGCAACGCCATAACTGAAGCGCCTGACGCCTAGATATTTATCCAGATTTTCGGCCGTAATCACCTCTTTTTCTTTCTTTTCCTTCAGCAACAGGTTTTTAACGACTTTTCGGCAAATCTTGGAAATTTCACGCTCTAATCCTCTGACACCCGCCTCGCGTGTGTAATACCGAATGATATCACGCACCGCTTCTTCGGTAATCTCGATTTCCGAATCTTTAAGACCATTGTTTTTGATTTGTTTTGGAATCAAAAAGCGCATGGCGATATTGATTTTTTCATCTTCGGTATACCCGGCCAGTCGAATAATTTCCATTCGATCCATTAACGCCGGCGGTATGTTCAGGGTATTTGCCGTTGCCACAAACATGACATCGGATAAGTCAAAATCCACCTCCAGATAATGGTCGGCAAAGGTATGGTTTTGTTCGGGGTCCAATACTTCCAGCAAGGCTGAAGCAGGATCTCCGCGAAAATCAGCCGCCATCTTGTCGATTTCATCGAGCAAGAACATTGGATTGCGGGTTTTGACTTTTGCCAGATTCTGTAAAATCTTGCCCGGCATCGAACCGATATAGGTTCTTCTGTGACCTCGAATTTCGGCTTCATCACGGACACCGCCTAAGGCCATTCGCACATATTTCCGGTTTGTCGCCCGGGCAATGGATTTACCCAAGGAGGTTTTTCCTACACCAGGAGGTCCAACCAGGCATAGAATCGGGCCTTTCAACTGTTTAACCCGTTGCTGTACCGCCAGATATTCCAGAATACGCTCTTTGACGCGCTCTAAGCCATAATGCTCTTCTTCAAGCACCTGTTCGGCCAGCTTCAAGTCATGGCGCACCTTGGTTTTCTTTTTCCATGGCACACTGACCATCCAGTCAATATAGTTACGTACGACGGTCGCTTCAGCCGACATCGGTGACATCATTTTCAGCTTGTTCAATTCCGCTTCGGCTTTTTCACGCGCTTCTTTTGACATGCCGGCAGACGCAATTTTCTTTTCCAATTCTTCAATTTCATTCGCAGCGTCATCCATTTCTCCCAGCTCTTTCTGAATCGCTTTCATCTGCTCGTTCAGATAATATTCGCGCTGATTTTTTTCCATTTGTTTTTTCACGCGACCACGAATGCGTTTTTCCATTTCCAGCAAATCAACTTCGCTTTCCATCTGGCTGATCAATGTTTCAAGGCGTTGCACGACATCCTCCATTTCGAGGATTTTTTGCTTGTCTTCAACTTTCATCGCCATATGCGCCGCAATGGTATCCGCCAAACGACCTAGATCTTCAATGCCCGCCAGGGAATTCAAGACTTCGGGCGGAATTTTGTTGTTCAATTTGACATATTGATCAAATGAGTTGATTGCGGTGCGTTGCAAAACTTCAGCTTCAGCGCTAGAAACCGATTGCGTCTCATCAAGCGGCTCAATTGCAGCTGCAATATGATCATCCAGCTCCAGGCCTTCTTTGATACGGCATCTTTCGCTGCCTTCAACCAGCACTTTTACGGTGCCATCCGGCAATTTCAATAATTGCAATATATTGGCCAGAGTACCTGTGCTGTAGAGATCTGAAAATTTTGGATCATCGATATCAGCTTGTTTCTGGGCAATCAACAAAATAGGTTTATCTTCTTTCATTGCCAAATCAAGGGCAACAATAGATTTTTCCCGACCTACAAATAATGGAATAACCATATGCGGATAAACCACTACATCCCGCAAAGGTAAAACCGGGATCATATTCTCTTCTCTTTTTACTTCATTCATCTTTTTTTCCTACTCAGGAATTTTGTACATCATTGCGTCGTTCGATCTTTCTGATAGCACTTGAATTAAGGATAACAAGGTCATCCTGGCGTATTAACACTTAAGGCAAACAGAATTCACATAGCATCGAACGGAGTTTATAGTCTAAATATAGGGACAGATAGCCTGATTTCAAGTGGCAAAAAAAAGGAGCCAGGCCTGATAGCAAAGCTCCTTTTCGTCAAATCAGTATGTCAAGCGCTTATTCAGAGGCTTTTTTCCGGGTTTCTTTTTCATAAATCAAGATAGGCTCTGATTTTCCGGCGATGACATTTTCATCAATAACCACTTTACTGATATTAGTGCTTGAAGGCAGTTCATACATTACATCCAACAGCACATTTTCAACAATTGTTCTTAAGCCCCGGGCGCCGGTTTTTCTTTCCATTGATTTCCGAGCGATCGCCTGTAAGGCTTCCGGCCTGAATTCAAGCTCGACGCCTTCCATTTCGAACATATGCTGATATTGTTTGACCAAAGCATTTTTAGGTTCGGTCAAAATTTTTATCAGCGCTTCTTCATCCAGCTCTTCCAGCGTCGCCACAACCGGCAGACGTCCCACAAACTCTGGAATCAATCCATATTTAATTAAGTCTTCGGCTTCTACTTCGGCAAAAAGTTCCCCAACATTTTTACTATCATCTTTCGATTTAACCTCAGCGGCAAAGCCAATTCCTCCTTTTTCAGATCGCGCCTTAATCACTTGATCCAGGCCTGCAAAGGCCCCTCCCACAATAAACAGAATATTCGCCGTATTGACCTGCAAAAATTCCTGCTGTGGATGCTTGCGCCCACCTTGTGGCGGAATTGAAGCGACAGTTCCTTCAATCAGCTTTAATAAAGCCTGCTGAACACCTTCGCCTGAAACATCACGGGTAATCGAAGGGTTGTCTGATTTACGGGTAATTTTGTCGATTTCATCGATATAAACGATGCCTGTTTCAGCCTTTTCGACATCGTAATCACATTTTTGCAGAATTTTCTGAATAATGTTTTCAACATCTTCACCCACATAACCGGCTTCAGTCAGCGTCGTCGCATCGGCAATGGTAAACGGAACATCAAGCAAGCGTGCCAGAGTTTCAGCCAGCAAGGTCTTTCCTGAACCGGTCGGGCCAATCAACAGAATATTACTTTTAGCCAGTTCAATTGAGTTTTTTGTTGTATTGCTGCGTAACCGTTTATAGTGATTATAGACGGCAACGGCCAAAATTTTCTTCGCCTGTTCCTGACCGATAACATAGTTATCCAGCTCAGACTTCAGCTCTTTGGGTTTTGGCAAACGATCCGGGGCATTTTCTGATTCACTGCTGGCCAGTTCATCACGGATAATGTCATTACACAAATCGACACATTCATTGCAAACATAAACCGACGGCCCTGCAATCAGCTTTCTGACTTCATCCTGGCTTTTGCCACAAAATGAACAATAAAGCAGCTTACCATCACCATCGCTGCTTTTACTTATACTCATATTTACGCCCTCTTTGCATCCCCAAAAGGTTACTCAACATCAAAGCTACAGCATAGCCTGAATTTCAAAAAAATCAATAATCTGCACGGGTTGACGTTATCTGTTTGTCAAGACTTTATCGATCAAACCATATTCTGCTGCATCCTCTGCACTCAGAAAATTATCGCGGTCGGTATCTTGTTGAATCTTCTCCAGGCTTTGTCCTGTATGGTGTGCCAGAATTTTATTCAGGCGATCACGAATTGACAATATTTCGCGTGCATGGATATCGATATCACTGGCCTGTCCCTGAAAACCGCCCAGCGGTTGATGAATCATCACCCGGGAATTTGGCAATCCAAAGCGTTTGCCTTTTGCTCCGCCAGCCAGCAAAAATGCCCCCATGCTGGCTGCCTGACCAATCACCATGGTGCTGACATCACATTTAATAAATTGCATGGTGTCATAAATTGCCATCCCTGCAGTCACCGATCCACCGGGTGAATTGATATATAAATGGATATCTTTATCCGGGTTTTCAGATTCTAAAAACAACAATTGGGCAACGATAAGGTTGGCCATATAATCTTCAACCTGCCCGACCAAAAAAATAACCCGTTCTTTCAGTAATCTGGAATAAATATCGAAAGAGCGCTCTCCCCGGGCGGTTTGTTCAATGACTATGGGGACAAGTCCACCCGCCGCCTGAGGTGCCAGGTTATCATTCAATCCATTTTGTTTATCAAACATACGTTGCCTTAACCTTGTTGTTGTTTATTCATTACATCATCGAAGCTCACGGTTTCTTCAGCCACATTCGCCTGCTTGGCCAGCCAGTCGACCGTCTGGTCTTCCAGAACCATTTGCTGAACTTCCTGTAATCGTTCTGGGTTTTCGTAATACCAGTTAATGACTTGCTCCGGATTTTCATAGCTGCTCGCCATTTCTTCCAAAGTAGCACGAACCCTGTCATCTTCGACTTTAATATCATTTTGTTTGATAATTTCGCCTAAAATCAAACCTAATGCAACCCGGCGCTTTGCTTGCTCTTCAAACATATCACGCGGTAAATCCAAGTCCTCGACTGACAAGCCTTGCTGTTTGGCATTCGCCGCATAAGGTTTTTTCATTTCTTCAATTTCTTGATCAATCAAGGCGTCGGGCAGCGTAATCTGAACTTTTTCATACAAGGCGTCCATGATGGCTGTTTTGAATTTATTTTTCAAAGCCTGTGCCAGCTCACGCTCCAGATTCGCTTTGACATCAGCCCGGAATTCGTCCATGTCGCCACTTTCGATGCCATAGGCTTTGATAAATTCTGCATCGACTTCTGGAACAACAGACTCTTCTACTTTGACGACTTCAATATCAAATTTTGCTGTTTTGCCCGCCAGCTTGTCATTACCATATTCTTCAGGAAAGGTGATTTCAAAAGACTTGGTGTCACCCGCTTTCAAACCGATCAGTTCATCTTCAAATCCTGGAATCATCTGGCCGGCGCCAATTTCCACAGGGTAATTCTCTACTTTGCCATCGGTGAAATTTTCACCTTCGGACTCACCTGAAAAGTGAATCGTAATGCGGTCGCCTTGTTGTGATTCCCGCTCAACCGACTGCCAGTCCTTTTTTTGTTCCCGCAATTTTTCAATCATTTGATCGACATCCGCATCTTCAACGGTTGCCGTCAGTCGTGTCACTTCAAGGCCAGCAACGGCATCGAGCGAGATTTCAGGATAGACTTCAAATTTTGCCGTATATTCCAGACCATCCTGGGCATTAGTCGGTTCTATTTGCGGAAATCCTGCCGGAATTAAATCTTCCTGCTTTAACGCATCGTAATAACTTGATTGAATTAAATCCTGGATAATTTCTCCTCGCACACGATCGGAAAACTGTTTTTTCACGACCTTGACAGGTACTTTTCCTGGACGAAATCCATCTAATTTGACTTCTTTGGCTAACTTTTTAAAACGTGCTTCCATCTTCTCCTGAATGGCCTCTTCAGGAATGGTTACTGTCATTTTTCGCTTCAGTTCTGATGTCTTTTCGACAGAAATTTGCATTGCTTTTTAACCTCAAATAATCAAATGTTGGGAAATAACTGGAAATCTATCGTTAAAGAAACGTGAAAGTTATCTGATTAGATCTAAAAGACGTCCTACGCTGCTGGTTCAGCTCTGCGCCATATTTGGATATAAAATGCAGATTAAAGAAAAACAATGGTTTTATATATTTAAGATAGAAGCCGTTTTTTGAACTTTAAAGTTTTCACGTCCTTTAACAGTTGACCGGTACGGATCTGAACCCATCAACAGAAGGAGAATGGTGCGAGCGGAGAGACTCGAACTCTCACGGGCTACCCCACTGGAACCTAAATCCAGCGCGTCTACCAGTTCCGCCACGCTCGCAAAATCAAAGAATTGGGCATTATAATGATTTGTTTTAATAAAGACAACAAAATGCAGCGTTTTTGTTTCATCCTCATGCGTTCAGTTTAACCAATAATGCCCGGCCTTTTTTCGGCTCGCTTCGATTTCCATTCGCTTATCTTTTGTTTTGACTAAAATCGCTCCGGCCTTGCCTGTCACCAGCCAATTGATATCAAACGCCTGGTATCGCTGCAAGACAGTGTTATGCGGAAAGCCGTAACGGTTCAGATATCCGGCAGGAATCAACACATAATCCAAGTCTAATGCTTTTAAAAAAGGTACACTGGACGACGTTTTACTGCCATGATGCGGGGCAATTAACACATCAGCCTGCAATTTGGCCTGATAATGCATCAGCAGCCATTGTTCTGCATCCTGCTCGATATCACCGGGCAATAACAGCTGAAACTGCCGGGTTTTAATCTGCAACACACAGGACCGGTTATTTTCCCCGCTCAATGTCTCCGCCGATGGTGGCGAAAGCAGGCTGAACCTTACCTCATCCCACTGCCATCGCTGCCCTGCTTGACAGGGTTGCACCTGATAGCGTTCCAACTTCTCAGGCACACTGCTTAACACACTGTCAAACGGCATGGTCTGTAAAACAGCATCAATACCGCCAATATGATCATTATCACCATGACTGATGATGACAGTATCCAGCTGTTTAATGCCTTGATGCTGTAAATAGGGTAAAACCACATTACGCCCCATATCCGATGTTTCACTGAAGCGCGCACCCGCATCAAACAACAGGCTATGATTTGTCGTTTCCACCACCACGGACAAGCCCTGCCCGACATCTAACAGGGTCAGTCGAATTTCGCCCGGCGGGACGTGTTGGGTGCGTGGAAAAAATACCGGAAGCAGCATCAATGCCCCCAAATAACGACCGGGAACACCTTTTGGCAATATCAGCAAAAACACACCTGCGCTGGCCAATAACAGAGTCTCGATCGGCATACTCATCGTTTGCCAGACCGACCATTCAAGGGCACTCAATTTTTCTAAAAAAATCCAGAATGTCGCAAATATATGCTCTAACAGGGTAAATAATACGCTCGCCAATGCCGGTAACAAAAACATCAACAGCATGGCGCAAAAGACCAGCGGCACCACCAGCAAGGTAATAATCGGCACGGCAACCAAATTGGCAAACGGCGCCAGCATTGAAAAACGTCCAAAAAACAAGGCTAAAACCGGCAGCAATCCCAATGCGGTCACGATGTGGACCTTGCTTGCCTCAGCCCAATAATGACGCTGTTTTGAATCCCCAGACAACGCAATTAAAATAACGATGACAGCCAGGAATGACAGCCAGAAGCCAGGGCTTAAAACCGACAAGGGATCGAGCAGCAGAATACTTAGCAAGGCAACGGCCAGAATCTGTGATTTTTTGATATGCCGCTGCCAGTACAGTGAAAGCATGATGACACACAGCATAATCAATGCCCGTTGGGTCGGTAACGAAAAACCAGCCAATGCGGCGTAAATCAAGGCAATACCTAATGAGGCCATAATCGCAATACGCTGAGGCGAAACCGACACAAGGCCAATCCACAATAGACTAAGCCAGATCAAATAATAAACCACGCCCGCTATCAAGCCGATATGCAAGCCAGAGATCGCAATCAGATGTGCCGTACCGGTGCGTCTGAATACCGACCACTGCTCAGGACTCAAGTCTGAACGATCACCAATCGCCAAGGCTTTGATCACTCCCCGAGGCAATCCCTGTGTCACCCAGCCATCGATCCGGTCAGCCATGTATTGTCGCCACGCATTTATTGAATACAATTCTGATGATAACAAGTCAGCCTGGACTTTGTTTTTAACATATCCTGTCGCACCAATACGCTGGATAAGCAGCCATTTTTCATAGTCAAATCCACCGGGATTAAAATAACCATGCGGTGTTTTTAATTTTACCGCCAAGCGCCAGATTTGCCCTGCCTTGAGTGACTGATCAGGATAGTACCAATTCAGGCGGATTTTAGCGGGAAACCGTGATTTCTCGACCAGAGGTATGAAATCAAAACGCACTTTATGCGTTTGGTAATGTGGAATATCGGCCACGATACCTTTTATAACGACAACTTTTCCGTTGAGATGAGGATCAAGCCGGTCATCCAATATCGATTGCGCAAAGATAGCCGTCCAGCAAAAACCTAAACAAAAAGCCAGGATACGCCAGCTTCCCATAATGCTTGATAGCAGTGCTAACACCACCATCCAAATGAGCAGCCCTGTCTCCGGTAATGCCTTCAAATACTGAACGGCTAAGTCACCTAGAAGAAAAAATAGCGCAAACCAGGGCATATTAGCTGCCATCCCGTTTCAAATTCATGTTGTGATCATTAACGTACAGCCCGTATGAAAAGTTTGCGCAATAGAGATACCGCATTAAAACCTGTTAGAATAAAGTCGGTTTAAATCATGCTATCGTTGATCATGCCCAAAAATTTCATTAAAAAACATTTTCCGGATCCTGAAAAAATAAAGCAGCATAAAAATCTGCAATTCTTAGGCGAAAGATTACACACCCCTAATCTCTGGCATCTCAATCGTCGTTCTGTTGCCATGGCGTTTGCCGTTGGCTTGTTTGTTGCCTGGATCCCGACCCCCGGTCAAATGGTTATCGCCGCCATAGTGGCTTTATTCGTAGGCGCTAACTTGCCGATATCGGTCGCATTGGTTTGGATCACCAATCCACTCACGATGCCGCCCATGTTTTATTTTGCTTATATCGTCGGATTATTCTCATTAGGACAAGAAAAGCCCGATGCCGATATGACATTTGATGTTGAAAGCGTATTGGCAAGTTTAGGTGATATCGGCGGGCCTTTTTTATTAGGCTGTCTGATTCTGGGAACTCTGTCGGCATTTATCGGTTATTTTGGCATGCGTTTTTTGTGGCGCCTGATTATCATCAGTAAATGGCGTAAACGAAAATCAAAAAATGCATCGAGTCTTTGACATTCTGGTCGCGTAATCAGGCATAAATACCCGTTTTGATAACGCGACCTTAACCCAGCTTTGCCATATGGCGATACTGTAATAGCAAGGCTGGGTTAATAATCAAGTTACCCAAAGGTACCGCCATTCCAGCCCCAAAAAGCGCCGTGGCATGAACTGAATTCAATATAAATGCGCTCAGCGGGGATTTGTAGTTCGGAATTTAATAATTGCGTTATGACCGTTGATAATGATTTGGCCTGGGCCTCTGTCAAGCCAATACTTTTGCATTCCAGATAGGCTAATGGGTCGGTTTTCCCGGAAAATTGCATATCTTTTCCAGAACTTATTTCAACCATGACATAGGATTCTGATTTTCCGGTTTCTTCGGCCATCAGCGCAGAAAGCTGCTGCATCAATTGGCCGGTTTGCTGCTTACTTACAGTTTTATTGGTTGCTAGACTTATAAATGGCATTGTTATACCTCGCTCTGATTTCAAAAAAATTCAACTTAACAACAATTGAAACATCAACATAGCATGCCTATCGGTGTCAAAAAGCGATTTCATATTTTTTTGTGTAAGGAATCACTAATTTGCTGCGCTTGCAGCAATTAAATACGCTAAACTTATCGGCTATAGTACTTTATCAAACAATCTACTTAACTATGGAAAATCTGTGAGAAATTCTTTTTTTCTGGTCATCCCTGAACAAAAAAAAGCTCCAGAACTGATTCTATCCTATGAGGAATCAAATTTAAGGCAATGGGTAGCCGACCTGCCTGCGGCAAACCCATCGCTATCCACACGTCTGTTGCTCGATCAACTCACCGACATGAATACCGTAGAAATGCCTGCGACCGATCGTTTGACAGCATTGGAAATCATTCGGCCACACTTTCTCCAGATTCAAGACTATTTACGCACACGTTTAATCCAGACGGGTTTCCCTAAGACGCTTAACGAACAAAAAATCATGGGCGTTCTTTCAACGCTTGAAAAACAACTCTGTATCGGCTATTGGATTTGTGTCAAACAGCTTTCGCAACGCAATATCAGCTGGTTCCAGAGCAAACATCTAGGTTTGGCTTTACAGCGCACGTTGAAGGGATTAAGCACTATTGCACTGACGCATTTCATCATGAACAAACCGGTTCCTGAATGGGTCTGGATTGATCTTCATTCACTGTATAAATTAAGCAAAAAACATAAAAAGGAAACTGCCAAAATCCCTGATGCCAGTAATATATCGCATAAAAGCTCTGTCGAGGACTGTTACAAACAGATCTTACTATTGAGCCTGGCTGACCCTTCCACATTGATGCAACGCGAGTTTACGCTTTGTTATCATTTTATTGAGAAATTAACCTCACAGATCAGTTTACAGGCAGAGCCTGTTAATGCGATGCCAAAACAGTGCCTGATTCAAACTGATGAAGACATCCCCCCATTTTTTACAAGCCAGGTGCTCGAGCCGCTGGAAACCGAGTTCGGCGTGCATTTCGCGGATTACTTGAAGCTGCTCCAGGGGCAGGTCACGCTCGCCCTCATTCAAGAAGGCCAGCCGGGGGACAAGGACCAAAAGACGCACACCGTGTTTCTGGTGGACACGCGGGATCAGGCCGAGGCC
>CAYUAE010000066.1:0-11121 GCA_964442675.1 uncultured Methylomarinum sp. | reverse complement strand
GAATTAACGTAGCAATAATAACGGCTTTTGTGCCTTAATCAGCATTTTGTGGGTGAAACTGCCCAGTAGCATTTCATGGAAGCGGGTATGGCTGAATGCGCCCATTACAACAAGATCGATGTTCTGTTGTTGCTGATAGTCCCATAAGACTGTTTCCGGTTTACCATTGAGTTGTACCGGGATCAGTTCGGCAAGTTCAGTGGCTTTGAGTTTTTCCACCGCTTTTTGCAACAGCGTTTCATCTTTATTGACGCAAACCAGATGACAAACCATATTTTTATAGAGCGGACTGGTCGCGACCATATCAACAGCTTTTTCCGCAGCCTTGCCGCCATCATAGGCCAGCATGATGCGTTGAGGTTGCTTGAAGGGCTGATTGACAATGAAAATCGGTTTGTGCAGTGAGCGAATAACAGCTTCCAGTTTTGCACCGATCTGCCTGGGTTGGTCTTGATGCACCTGGCCTCTTAGTCCCAATACCAGAACACGAATCAACGGTTCCATTTCAATAACCGCTTCAATCAAGTCACCATGTCGCTTGGTGCAGATAGGCGCTTCGATGCCGGCAGCCTGCACCCGTTTTTTAGCCGCTTCCAATAACAGTTTTCCCTGTTTCAATTTTAATTTACTCTGCTCGGCTTCTAATCGGGCAATTTCATCACGCAATTGTTCCTGGCTGCCAAGGCCGATATTTCCGGTGATATCGGTTTTTAATGCGGCTTCATGATGATGATTGATGGTATGTAGCAGATTGAGCGGTGCAGCCGTTGTTTTTGCAATCCAGGCGGCATAATCACAAACCGATTCGGTCAGCTTTGAACCATCGATACAGGCGATGACCTGTGGTGTTGATGTTGTCATTTAATGACCTCCCATAATTTTTTCAATGTCTTCAGGTTTTTCGTGAACCCCAAATCGGTCAATGATGGTTGAACTGGCCTCGTTCAAGCCAGTGACTTCAACATCAGCCCCTTCACGGCGAAATTTTAAAACGACTTTGTCCAGGGCATCGACGGCAGATAAATCCCAGAAATGGGCGTGGTTAAGATCAATGATAACTTTATCGAGGGCTTCTTTAAAATCAAAGAAGCGAATAAATCTGTCGGCGGAATTAAAAAATACCTGCCCATGCACATGATAAATGCGGGTATTGGCCGATGCGTCGAGCTCCGAATTTACATACATAAAATGACTGATTTTATTGGCAAAAAACAGCGCTGCAAATAAAACGCCAACCAAAACACCCAGCGCCAGGTTATGGGTCCACACCACGACGATGACGGTGGATAACATGATAACGTTTGCTGAGAGCGGATAATTTTTCAGGTTGATAATGGAGCTCCAGCTGAAGGTACCAATTGAAACCATGATCATAACTGCAACCAGGGCAGCCATTGGAATTTGTCGTATCCATTCATCCAGAAACACCACCATAATGAGCAGAAAAACGCCGGCTACCAGAGTGGACAGGCGTCCACGTCCCCCTGACTTTACATTGATAACCGATTGTCCGATCATAGCGCAACCTGCCATGCCGCCCAATAAACCAGCGCCGATATTGGCGAACCCTTGTGCTTTACATTCGCGGTTTTTGTCGCTGTCGGTATCGGTCAGATCGTCGATAATGGTGGCTGTCATCAATGACTCCAGTAAGCCGACGACGGCTAACGGCAGGGCGTAAGGTAGAATGATTTTCAAAGTTTCAAGGTTAAGCGGAACATCGGGCAGCAGGAACATCGGCAATGTATCGGGCAATTCACCCATATCGCCAACGGTATGAATATCGATTTGCCAATAAATAGCGACGGCCGACAGAGTGATAATGCACACCAGCGGTGAAGGCAGCATTTTGCCGATGACAGGAACATAGGGAAACAGGTAAATAATGCCCAGGCCTGCGGCTGTCATGGCGTAAACCTGCCAGGGCGCATCGGTCAATTCGGGCAGTTGAGCCATAAAGATCAAAATAGCCAAGGCATTTACAAAGCCTGTGACGACGGATTTGGCGACAAAACTCATGAGTTTTCCGAGTTTCAAATAGCCAAAAATAATTTGTATAACGCCGGTCAATAAGGTCGTCGCCAGCAGATATTGCAGGCCATGCTCTTTAACCAGTGTGACCATCAGCAATGCCATAGCACCGGTTGCAGCTGAAATCATGCCGGGTCTGCCGCCAAGAAAGGCTGTGATGACGGCAATACAGAAGGACGCATAAAGACCGACTTTAGGATCGACCCCGGCGATAATGGAAAACGCGATGGCTTCGGGAATCAGCGCCAGCGCGACGACCGTGCCGGCGAGAACATCGGCACGAACATTGCCGAGCCAGTCCTGTTTCTTTGAAAGTAATAACATAAAGGATTTCGAGCCTTGGGTATTGATTAGGGTGAAAAAAGCCGCTTATTATAGACGCAATCTTTCAAAACCTTGGTAAGAAAAAATGAAACAACAAGACCAATTAAGGCGATTTTTGTTTGAAAATGCCGGTGTGCGGGGAGAATGGGTGCGTTTGGAAAAAAGTTGGAGCCAAGCTAAACAGCATCAAAAAATTGTCAATTCGGCGGTAGAGTCTCAACTTGGCCAGGCTTTAGCGGCGGCAGTGTTATTGTCAGCAACGATCAAATTCAAAGGTGCATTGATTTTACAAGCGCAAGGGGATGGCGACTTAAAAACCCTGGTGGCGCAATCTACGCATGATCGAAAAGTGCGTGCATTAGTGCGCAGCGCCGATGAAGTCAACGGTGAAACGCTCCAACAGATGATGGGGCAAGGGCATTTGGTCATCACGATTGAATCTGAGATTGGTGAGCCGTATCAAGGCATCGTACCGCTGGAACAACCGACATTGGCCGGTTTGCTGGAAACCTATTTTAAACAATCCGAACAACTCGAAACGCGATTGTGGCTGTTTGCTAACGACACCCATGCGGCGGGGTTAATGATTCAGGAACTTCCTGACCAGGAAAACTATCAGAAGGATTGGGAACGGATTTCGGCGCTGGCCCATACCATCACTGAACAGGAAATGCTGTCGCTGGACTCTGAAGAAATATTGCATCGTTTGTTCCACGAAGAACAGGTCAGAGTGTTCGAGCCTGAACCTGTGCAGTTTTATTGTTCCTGTTCTAAAGATAAAACCGCTGAAACCCTGGTGACTTTAGGCCAGGATGAGTTGCAACGTCTGTTGAAAGAGCAGGGCGAGGTGACGGTGGGCTGTCAATTTTGCGGGCAGACCTATCATTTTGATCGACAAGCGCTGGAATCTTTGTTGGGGAAAGTTTCTGCAACACTCGAAAACCCTGAAACACGCCATTAGGAAACCATAATGAAAAACCGGGCAGGGCGTTTGCTGCGTCTGATTTTAGTCTTTAGCCTGTTAATGTCCATGACCGGATGTTTTTACTGGGTGCGCGCCTATCAAACCTATCTGCAAATGGACGAGTTTGATGATTATTTTGCGATTCACGCCGATAAAAACTTTGTTGTCGATTTTAAAGATCCGATTCTTTATAGCGATGACTTTGTACAATTAGCCAAGCTTCGACCCAGTCAGGAAATCGTCACCGCTGATGGCAAGATATTTCGCTATATCTTTCGAAAAATTGACGCTAAAGGCCATGTCATCAAACCCGAAGTCAGCTTTTATTTTGATTTAATTTTTAATAAGGACGACAGAATCAGTCACTGGGTATTTTCGTCTTTGTTTTTACAAATCGCACCACCTGCTTTTCTGGAAATGTCGTTTCGCTCTTTAGGCAGCGCCGATATCAATACCGGGGATAAACAGTTAAAAGTCGATACCAGTAAAGTCAAAAAAATAGCCGCACCATTGCCTTTAAAACAAACTGTCGTGGCCCATTTGGGTGAACCATTGAGTATTGAAGACCTAGGTGATCAGGAGATATATCTCTATCATTTTCAACTTGAGGCGCATGATATTGAAGAAGGCTATGAAGACCGGGCGTTAAGCGAATTAAAACTGACATTTGATAAAAAAACGCATGAAATGATCAAGATGGCAGGACGTTTTGCCGGTTTGAAAATATCGATAAATTACCGGAAATATCAGAAAAACAGAATGGATAAGGTATGAAAGACAGCCTCAAACATGTTCCCGGTAACCCATGCTGAGAAAGTCTTACGGCTGTTTGACGGAGTACCACTTTGACACTACAATCTTACTTGTTTCTTACTTTATGAGGTTGATATCAATGAATATCACGAAAATATCGAGCAAAGGACAGGTCATTATTCCTAAGCCGCTTAGAACTGCCCATCATTGGAATGTGGGGCAAGAGTTAATAGTAATGGATGTTGGGGATGGTATTTTACTAAAACCGAGAATGTCTTTTGAGGAAACTAAAATTTCCGATGTTGCTTCATGTCTGGATTATAAAGGTAAGCCTAAGTCAATCGATGATATGAATGCGGCTATCAGAAAAGGGGTAAAGGATAACTTTCAATGATTGCTGTGGATACGAATATCATTATTCGATTTCTTGTTCATGATGATGAAAAACAATACAAAAAATCATTTTCTATTTTTAATACCCATGACATTTTTATACCGGACACGGTGATTTTGGAAACCGAATGGGTATTAAGATATGCTTATGGATTTTCTCCTGATGCAATTTGTGATGCCCTTGTTAAATTATTTGGACTGAATAATATTCACCTGTCCAATCCTGCTTTCATTGCGCAAGCCATTGAGTGGCATAGACAAGGGATGGATTTTTCAGATGCGCTTCACCTGGCTCAATGCCAACAATACGATAAGCTTTATACTTTTGACAAAAAGTTTTCAGTAAAAGCAAAAGGATTAAGCCTGTGTGGGGTTGAAATTCCGTAAAAGGCTGATCCGGATTCCTAAGAAAGTGCTGATTTAATGCATGCGCCTGTCTTGCAGCGTATTCCTCACTGTCTCCGCGCCTACACCCCAGCCCCGTCATCTCGTGCAGGCAGGAATCTTTTGTGGGGCTAGAACAGACTTTTACGTTTGCTGACACCTTTTCGCGTTTTTTCCATCAATATATTGACAAGGTCGCGCTAAATATACAGCATTGCTTTAAAATACACAGGACAGAAGTCGTGATCTTGATTTTCAGTATCAGAAATGAAAAACCCCGCTAGCGCGGGGTTTTTGTGCTTTTAGAAAGCGCGGGTTTAGATTTTTCCATCCAGACCCATTTGGAAATACTTATGGGTAATCTTGTCCTGGTTTTCCAATAACCAGTCGATATCCGGTGTATTGGTCATGGCTTTATGGATGGCCTGAGCCATCGCTTTACGGTGGATGTCGAACAGAATTTGGTGATCCAGGTTGTCATCGGTTGCAACACTGGGGTTTAGCCAAACCGAACAGATAATCCCTAAATCATTGGCTTTTTCTTTTGGAATATCGCCGGCACGAACGGCATCAAGAACACCATTGGCGATAGCCGCTTGCACGGTACCCATCAGGATGTTGGTATAACGGTTGTTGTTGACCGTGACTTTGCTGACCATCAAGGTTACAGGGCGCACCTGAATGTCGGTATTTAAAATAGCAAAAACTTTGGAATGGCCTTTTGTTTGATCACCCGTCAATGTTGCCAGTGCCGTGCCTACTGGGCCATCCAGTTCGCCGATAACAATTTCAGGTTCCGCCGCAGTTCCAGGAGGTCCGCCGGCAACTAATGCTTCACCCGTTCTCATAACAATTCTTTCGCTCATTTTTAAACTCCAAAAAATCTAAAACTAGTGAGTAACCACTCGAAGCTTTAAGAATATCATGTTTTGAGTCTGTTCTAAAAGTCTTTGAAGTGTGATTTGTATGTGTTGTTTGGACTTTAGTCATCATGCTAAAAAATGTATGCTGTATTGAGAAAAACTTTTATTAAAAACATGAAACAATTATCCACAACCGATCATAATCGCGATATTGCCGGGCTTAAATATGTTTATCCTGTACTTTCCCGGCGCGCAGGTGGTGTGTCGATCGGTATCAACTTCAATACTAATAATGCCTGTAACTGGCGTTGTGTTTATTGTCAGGTGCCCGACTTGCAACGTGGCGTTGCGCCAGCAATTGATTTCACATTGCTGGAAAATGAATTGCATTATTTTTTTCAGCAGCTGCAGGCCGGCGCGTTTTACACGCAATTCAATGTGCCGCAAGCTTTGCAACAGATTAAAGATATTGCCTTGTCGGGGAATGGTGAACCGACCAGTGTGCAGGAATTCGCGCGAGCGATTGACCTGGTTGCCGAAACAGCACTGAATTATCAGATTTTACCCGATTGTCATTTTGTTTTAATCACGAACGGCAGCCTTATACATCAAAAAAACGTGCAGCAGGGCTTGCAGCGCTTGCAGCATTATGGCGGGGAAGTCTGGTTCAAGATTGATAGCGGCAGTCTGCAAGGACGGAAACGTATCAATGATTGCCGGGATGATAATGATCGGATTATTGAAAAATTACAGCGTAGCAGTCAGCTTTGTCACAGCAAAATTCAAACCTGTTTGTTCGATTACCTGGAGTTTCCCTGGAATGAACAGGCACAGTACGCGTTTTTACAGTTTTTTCAGCAAATCAAGGTGCAATGTGATATTCGGGAGGTGATGCTTTATACCCTGGCCAGGCCTTCTTTACAGCCTGAAGCGAATAAGTTACGCGCTTTAACGCCAACTGAAATGAATGCATTTGCCCAAAAAATCGAACGCTTGGGATTTACGGTTTCTGTCGCCTGACATGATTGCCGGGTAGAATGGTTTATCTTTATGATAGGATAAATGTTTTGATTTTACGTTGACTGAAAATGTTTATCCGCAGCATCTTCTTTATTCTGATCGCCTTTTCTTTATCTGCTGTTGCCGAGCTTCGTGCGACGGGCGATTTAGGCGTCGTTATCGAAAGAGCGCAGGGTAGCGTGTTACTGGTCAATACCAGTCGCCGGGAAATTCTGGCGAAAATTGAAGGTCTGGGCGATTTGTCCCATGCATCGGTCGTTTTCTCCCGAGATCAACGCTATGCCTATGTGTTTGGGCGTGATGGCGGGTTGACCCAAATCGATTTATTGCAAAATAAAATCAAAAAACGCATTGTGCAGGCCAAAAACAGTATTGGCGGGGCTATTTCGCAGGATGGTCGCTTGATTGCGGTGTCTAATTATGCGCCTGGCGGCGTTAAGGTTTTTTCCAGTGAAAGTCTGGAGTTGCTGGCCGATATTCCGGCTGTAGATGACCAGGGTAAGCCGTCACGCGTGGTTGGGTTAGTCGATACGCCAGGGCAGGGCTTTGCCTTCAGTCTCTTTGATGCGGGAGAAATCTGGCTATTGAATGTGCAGGATATCAAACACCCCGTTGTACACAAATTCAAAGGCATCGGTCGTAAACCTTATGACGCCTTGCTATCGGATAATGGTCGTTACTATATTGCCGGTTTGTTTGGTGAGCCAGGTTTGGCATTACTGGATTTATGGCAGACCGAGCAGGGTGTTAAACGCTTGCTGCCGGATTTTGCTAAAAATGACGACAAGCTGCCGGTGTATAAAATGCCGCATCTGGAAGGTTGGGCTGATACAGGCAATCTGTTGTTTTTACCGGCGATTGGTCGGCATGAAGTCTGGGTGGTTGACAAGCAAAGCTGGCGCCTGGTTAAAACCATTCCGGTATTGGGGCAACCGGTTTTTGTCATGGCAAGGCCTGATGGGCGGCATATCTGGGTTAATTTTGCATTTCCAGATAACAGCCATGTTCAGGTGATTGACGTCAAGGATTTTTCCATTATCAAACATCTACAACCGGGTAAGGCTGTTCTGCATATGGAATTTACCCCGCGCGGTGAACAGGTTTGGATCTCTGTCCGTGATGATAATCAGTTAGTCGTTTATGATACGGCCAGTTTTAAAGAATTAGCCCGCTTGCCGGCTGCAAAGCCAAGTGGCATCTTTTTTACCTCACGTGCTTATCAGATGGGCTTGTGATGGCCTTAACCCCACTCGAAAAACAACTGCTGAATGATTTTCAGCATGATTTTCCATTGGAATGCCGGCCATACCGAGCCATCGCCGAGCGGCTAGGTGTCAGCGAGCAGGCTGTGTTAGAGGCAATGCAGGCATTGAATGATCAAAAACTGATTCATCGTATCGGCAGCGTCATTCAAGTCAATAAAATCGGTAAAAGCATGCTCGCTGCAATGGCTGTGCCGGAATCGGAATTACAGGCGGTCGCTGAAACAATCAATCAGTTTCAGGAAGTCAATCATAATTATGAACGGGAAAACAAGCTGAATCTGTGGTTTGTGTTGATCGGTGAAAATCAGGCTCACCTGGATGCGGTTGTTGCGGATATTGAACAGCAAACGGGTTTTCCTGTGCTGCAATTTCCGCTGCTGAAAGACTATTTTATCGACCTGGGCTTTGAATTGGACTTAAGCGATGGATGAGCAGGATTATCAATTGCTGGAGCTGTTACAACAAGGCTTGCCAGTATGCCCTGAGCCTTATGCACAATTGGCTGAAACCTTGGCGCTTTCCGAACAGGCCTTGATCGAACGTATTCAATATTTGAAGAAGATTGGTGTCATCAAGCGCTTTGGGGTTATCGTCAACCATCGTTTACTGGGTTATCGTGCGAATGCGATGATTGTCTGGAATGTACCGGATGCGCAAGTCGAGACGGTGGGGCAGGCGCTCAGTCAGATTCATTATGTTTCTTTATGCTATCAAAGGCCGCGTAAACCGGGCATCTGGCCTTATAATCTCTATTGCATGGTCTACGGTAAAAACCGAGGTACGGTATTGCAGCAGATTGATGAATTGATCAGGCGCTGTCAATTAGAGGATTTTTCTTATCAGGTTTTGTTTAGCACGCGCTGTTTTAAGCAGCGGGGTGCCTTATATCCTGTTTTGCAAACGGAAAAGGCCGATGGATAAACAGGATAAAGCGATCATCAATGTGTTACAAGATGATTTTCCAATTTGTGATGCACCCTATCAGGAAGTGGCGGAACGACTTGGCATCGGTGTGGATGAACTATTGCAACGCTTGGAAAGCCTGCTGCAAACAGGTGTACTGAGTCGGTTCGGGCCGATGTTTCATGCTGAAAAAATGGGCGGCGGCTTGACCTTGGCAGCCATGCAGGTTCCCGAGCAGCGTTTCGATGAGGTTGCCGAAATGGTCAATGCCTTTCCTGAAGTCGCGCATAATTACGCCCGTCAACACCGCTTTAACATGTGGTTTGTCCTGGCTACGGAAAGTCCTGAACAGATTCAGCACATATTACAGGAAATCAGCGAAAAAACAGGGCTTAAGGTGTATGACATGCCTAAGAAAAAAGAATATTTCGTCGGCCTCAGGTTTCCCGTGTAATGGATAGTCTGGACAGAAAAATTATCAAATTGACTCAGGCCGGTTTGCCCTTGGTGCCAGAGCCTTATCAATGGCTGGCCGGGCAACTGGATATTTCAGCCGAACAGCTGATGCAACGGCTTGAAAAGATGAAAAACGATGGCATTATTCGCCGTATCGCTGCTGTGCCGAATCATTATAAATTGGGCTACCGTTTCAATGGTATGTCGGTTTGGAATATCGAGGATGCGCATATCGATCGCTTGGGTGAGCGTATCGGGCGACTGGACTTTGTCAGTCATTGCTATCAACGCCCCCGCCATTTACCGGAATGGCCGTATAATTTTTTCGCCATGGTACATAGCACCGAACAATCCGGCGTTGAACAACAGGTCGCCCATATCGCCGCCTTACTGGGGGACTATAACCGTGGGTATGAAATCCTTTATAGTACGCGCATCTTGAAAAAAACCGGGCTGAGGATACGCTGATGTTTCGGTTAAGCCATTATATACGCGAATTGTTGCAGCCAACGCCACTAAAACCTGCCCGTAAACCCAAGGCGCCTGTCGTTATCTGGAATCTGATCCGGCGCTGTAATTTAACCTGTAAACATTGTTACACCACCTCGGCCGATATTGATTTTCCCGGCGAACTGAGTCTTGAAGAAATTTATCGGGTCATGGATGACTTGCATGATTTTCAGGTGCCGGTACTGATTTTATCCGGGGGGGAGCCGCTGTTACATCCGCATATTTTTGCCATTTCCAAACGCGCCAAATCCATGGGCTTTTATGTTGCCTTATCCAGCAATGGCACATTGGTCAATACGCAGAATATTGAACGTATTGCCGGGATAGGTTATCAATATATCGGTATCAGTCTCGATGGTATCGGTGCTACCCACGATAAATTCCGTCAGAAAGAAGGTTCATTCGAGGCGGCGATGGCGGGTATTCGCCTGTGTCGTGAACACGGTATTAAAGCGGGCGTCCGGTTTACCCTGACACAGGATAATGCGGATGACTTTCAGGCCATTTTGCAGTTAGTTGAAGAGGAACAGATTGATAAATTTTATTTATCACATTTAAATTATGGGGGACGGGGTAATCGAAACCGTAAGGATGATGCCTTTTTCAATATGACCCGCGAGGTGATGGATCTGTTGTTTGAAACAGGTTTACGTTGGGAACAGCAGGGCCTGCAAAAGGAAATTGTGACCGGTAATAATGATGCGGATGCGGTTTATTTTTTACATTGGGTACGGCGAAAATTTCCACAGCATACACAGGTCATGCAACAACGTCTGCAGCAGTGGGGCGGTAATGCCTCCGGTGTTAATGTGGCCAATATCGACAATCTGGGACATGTGCACCCGGATACCTTTTGGTGGCATTATGACTTGGGTAATGTTAAGCAGCGGCCATTTTCCGAAATCTGGCAAGATTTGTCCGACCCGTTGATGGCCGGTCTGAAAGCCTCGCCCCGGCCGCTTAAAGGTCGTTGTGGCATGTGTGCCTGGCAAGCCATTTGTAATGGTAATACCCGAGTACGCGCGGAGCAGGTTTATGGTGACCCGTGGCAGGAAGATCCAGGATGTTATTTAACCGAAGCGGAAATTTCGGCTTTATCCAGCACCTCCAGAATAGCTCCTCATTAATGGCAAGGATACAAAAGTGCATTGTTTTTGAAGAAAATATTGCCCTTCGGGGCGAGGTGCTGGATTTATAAAAAAGAAAATCAGAATATAATAAAAGCGCAGGATGAGGCGTGATAGCTATGGATAGT
>CAYUAE010000065.1:0-11528 GCA_964442675.1 uncultured Methylomarinum sp. | reverse complement strand
CTCTATATGCCAGGCAACCAATAACTTACAATCACCATGCGATGGGGGTTGTAGCCATACACAGGGGCAAGCGATTTCACAATTATAGGTTTCAAAATAACTCCCCTGTAATTTCCAATCTATTTTTTCTGTCATGTTTTTCACCTAAAAAGGTTCTTTATAGGGTCGAAGATCCAGCTCATGGGTCCAGGCGCTGCGATGCTGGCAGTGGATAGCCCAGTAAGTTTCAGCAATAGCTTGCAGCTGCAGCAAACCGTCTTTGCCTTTAGCCCTGTAATATTCTGGAAACTGCTGAGCTGCACGATCACCATCGATCACACCATCAATAATCGTATGAACCACATGGATCCCGGCTGGAGAAAATTCCCTGGCCAAGCCTTGGGCCAACGCTCTTAAGGCCGCTTTTGCACTGGCAAACGCAGTAAAAGGTGGCCTCGCTCTCAGTGAGGCTGTCGCCCCGGTAAAAAAAATGGTGCCCTGCTGATTGACCTTCATACATTCAATACTGGCCTGGGCAAACAAAAAAGCCCCTAAGCAATTTTGTTGCCACAGCCGGGTAAAGGTGTCCGTATCGGTTTCAAGAATGGGAGACGGAATATTGCTATCCACATTGTAAACAGCAATCTGCAAAGCGGTATTGTGTGAGTGGATTTTTGCAAACAAATGACGTACATCATTTTCATGGGTAGCATCAGCCACTACGGCAGTTATATTGCCGCCATCTTCGCGGATACTCTCAGCCACCGCATGCAGTTTTTTTTCAGTCCGGCCGGCGATGAAAACGTGAAAGCCTTTGGCCGCTAAAAGTTTTGCGAGAGTAGCGCCCAGACCACGTTCGGGTCCAACGCCCATAATAACTGCTGAACATTGTTGATTCATAGTGTAATAACTGATGACAATTTAAAAAAACAACCTTAGGGTGCATAATGTTTAAATTTTTCCGAAAATAAGTGAGAAATTATTCGCCGGCATGCTGATTTGCTCCTTCAACTCTAATCCATGTTTTGCAGCCGCCTTTTTCAAATCTGCAACATCTTTCAGACCCCATTCAGGTACGCCGGCTGAACTCAGCGTATTGTGAAATTCTGCATTTGATTCTGTAGTAAATTCACCTTCAACCTGAAACGGGCCGTAAATCATCAAAAAACCATCTTCATTCAATAAATGTTCAGCACATTCCATCATGCCATCGGCAATAGAAATGGGGGCGACCTGGAAAATATTGATACAAAAAATAGCTGAAAAGGTATTTTTCATATCGTCCTTGAACCAGGTATCAGGATTGGTTAAATCAAGATGAATTGGATCCGCGATGTTTTCATTCCCCAGGTCCCGGGTCAAATTTTTGATATTTTCAAAAACTTCCGCTTCCTTATCTGAGGGCTGAAAATGTAAATGTTTGAAATGCGGTGCAAAAAAATTGATATGCATGCCACTGCCACTGGCCATTTCCAACACCTGCCCAGGCTCTTCTGGCAGCTTCTCTTTCAGAACAGCTAAGATGGGCTCACGGTTTCTGTTTCCTGCCCAGGCAACATATTCACTTAAAGGATGTGGATTTAAAGGGGGTTTATTATCATTCATGGTTATGACCTCATATTAAAAACATTGCCACAGTAGCTTTGAAAATCAGACGCGTCAGCGTAAACAATTTCGTAGCCTGGCTCTTTGTACAAAGCATTTTTCAGGCCATTTTTTTAAAAAAACTATCTTTTAATTATCAATGACTTAAAGTTTATGTTTACGCACAATATGAAGTTGTGCTTCAATAAGTGAAGTATAACTTCACAAGCAATACCATGACCGACACCTCTCTTTCAGATTTAACCCCAGTATTTTTTTTACAAACATTCATTCTTGAGCTGATGCACGCCAGCGAACAATCAGGACAAGAACAAGCACAACAATTGATTGAACATATTGCCCGCACAGCGGGTTGTTATTTTGAAGAAATTTATCGCGCCGATACCGATAAAGAAGATGCACTCGATCGGGAAAGTTATATCGAATTGATTTTAGGACTCAAAAACAATATTGGCGGCAAGTTTTCTTTATCTTCAAGCACTCAGGACAGTATCAAGGTTTGCAACAGCTGCTGTCCTTTTGGGGAAAAAGTGGTCAATTTTCCTAGCCTATGCGGCATGACATCCAGTGTATTCGGCGGAATTGCAGCACGTAACTTTGGTTATGCCAAAGTTGAAATTGCTAAAAGCATTGCCAACCATGATGATTGCTGTGAAGTGTATATTCACCTCAATCAGGAAACCGCAAAGCATAAAGCCGGCGTTGAGTACCTCGACCATGTCAGCGAGCATAAAAACCAACAGGATATTGCCGAACTGCATTCCAAGATCGAACAAAGCATGCTGAAAATATGGCGCAAACAAAGCAAAAACCCAGCTCAAAAACAGAAACCACCGGTGATTATTGCAAACTCCGAGGGGATGAAGCAGGTTTTACAATCCATAGAAGTTATTGCACCCACGTCGGCAACCTTATTGATTCAAGGACAAACCGGTGTTGGTAAAGAACTGATAGCGCGTGCTATTCATGCAATGAGCCATCGTTGCAGCAAACCTTTTGTCGCGATCAATTGTGGCGCTATTCCAGAAAACCTGATTGAAAGTGTTTTATTCGGCCACGAAAAAGGCGCCTTTACCGGGGCCATTGAAGTGCATCGGGGTTATTTTGAAAGAGCCGATGGCGGCACCTTGTTTTTAGATGAAGTAGACTCACTCTCCGCCGCAGCTCAGACCCGTTTACTTCGGGTTCTGCAGGAAGGTGAACTGGAAAGAGTCGGAGGAAAGCAGACTATACCGGTCGATACACGAATCATTTCCGCAACCAACACCAGCCTTCAGGATAAAGTCCGACAAGGCCTGTTCCGTGAGGATTTGTACTATCGTATCAATGTCGTCAACCTGGAGATACCGCCGTTACGGGAAAGACCAGAAGATATTCCTGCATTGGTCCACCATATCGTGCAACAGATGAGTCAAAAACATCACAAAAGTGTGACCTCGGTCAGCCGTGAAGTCATGCAAAAAATCAAAGCTTATCACTGGCCGGGCAATGTCAGGGAACTGGAAAACACACTGGAACGCAGTGTGTTATTCGCTCATGGCGAAGAAATAACCGATTTGAAACTGGATATTGATACATCAGCCCTTCCCCTGCCTTTGGAATTAAAAAAACTGAAGCAACAGTCAATTACAGAGATTGAAATCAGATTTCTACAGGACGCCTTAAAATATTATCGAGGTGACATCAAAAAAATGGCTGACTTCCTGGAAATATCAACCCGGGCGGTTTATCAGCAATTAAAAAAATATCAACTGAATGCGGAGGATTATCGTCATTGAGACAAAGAGAGCATCTATACGATCTGCTTCAAAAATTCAGATTCTGAAATAATATCCAGGCTGGTTTCAACGCGGTCAAGATAAACCAGGCCTTGCAGGTGATCAAATTCATGCTGAAAAACCCGGGCGACAAAACCTTCCAGTCGTATGCTGTGGGGTTCGCCTTGTTCATCCTGATAATGCACTTTGATTTTCAGATAGCGCGGCACCCTGGCCCGAATGCCTGGAATACTTAAACAGCCTTCCCAATCTTTTTGTTGTCGCTCATCCAATACAGTCATGTCGGGATTCAACATACAGACAGGCAGCATTTCTGGTGCTTTCGGATAACGCGCAGTCGGTCTGGAAGCGATAATCACGGCCTGAAAAGATTCGCCAATTTGTGGCGCTGCCAGACCAACGCCTTCGGTACTGGCCAGCGTGGCCTTTAAATCGGCTATCAGTTGCCGGCTCTGATCGGATGTAAAATCGGTAATGGGATGGGCAACATGCCGTAAACAAGGGTTCCCAAGTTGCAAAATATCACGCCGTTTACCCTGAATATTCATTGAACATCCAAAATCGTTTCCAGTTTTTGAATCGCCGCATCACAGGCTGGCAGTGAATTTTTGACCTTGCGTTGAAATAAAATACTGGCGTTTTTTCCTTCCATCGTCAATCGGGCGTAATCATTTAGCAACTTGCAGGCGGTGTGCATATCCATTTCAGCCTGGTAAACCGCATCATCCTCCTCAGGCAGCATCATGATAACAGTAGTCAACTCATTTTGCCGACGGAACAACTCTTCTGCATAGTCGCTCAGAGCTTGTCGATGAGTGACGGCTTCAACCAGACTGCAACCATTATTCAATACAGCCAAAACCAACACCATTGAGAACAGAATTTTATTACGCATGACGCTGACGTCGCCAAAAAAAGGCCAGCAGGCTACCGGATAAATTATGCCAGATACTGAACAATGCGCCGGGCAGTGCAGCCAGGGGTGAATAATATTTAATCGCCAGGGCCACGCTTAGCCCTGAATTTTGCATGCCGACTTCGATACTGACCGTACGAGCAGTTTGTCGGTCAAACTTCAGCCACCGACACAGCTGGTAACCTGTCAACAGACCTAAAAAATTGTGCAAGACAACCGCCAGCATGACCGGCCAGGCCAGTTGCTGCAAATTGGCATGGTTCAACGCGATGATAATGGCGATTATCAAAATAATCGACATACTGGACAATAGCGGGAGCAACGGCTGTATAGCAGCTGTTATTGATTTAAGCGCCGTGTTCAAAAGTGTTCCTGATAGCACCGGCAATAACACAAACAAAACAATGCTTTTGAGCATTTTCAAGAGTGGGACTTCGATAATCTGATGCAGATACAGCCAGCTTAGCAGCGGCATCAAGGCCACCGCACATAAGGTCGATGCCGCCGTCATCAGTACCGATAATGCAACATTGCCTCGGGCCAGATAGCAAATGACATTGGAGGCCGTTCCGCCTGCGCTGGCACCGACTAAGACCATACCGGCCAAAATTTCAGCCGGCAAATCCAACAGGCGAGAAATTCCCCAGGCATAAAACGGCATGCATAAAAATTGTAGACCGATGGCAATGGCAATAATCCGGGGTGACTTCAAGACTTTTTTAAAATCATTCAAGGTCAGCGTCATCCCCATGCAAAACATGACCGTTGCCAGCAGAGGAATAATCCAGCTTTTTAAACCGATAAAACTGCCGGGATAAAACCAGGCGGCAAGCGAGAGCAGAATAGCCCAAAGCGGAAATAACTGCGTAAGGCGCTGCATGGTTTATTTCCGCGCGGTAAAAATCAGGTATTCTGTCAGTTTTTCATCAAACAATTGATGCTGAGCCAGGCCGACATAGTAATTGGCTGTTTGCGCTTTAGAACGCAGACCTAACCATTGGCTGATTTTCTGCACCGGATACAAGCGCCTGGCCACCTTGTACATATAATCGGCCGAAGGCAATGTTTGAACAGTGATGTCACAGATGCTGATGTCATTAAAATTCAGCGCTTCCAGCAGACCTGTAAATTCCTCACGGGAACACAGATTAGGCACCGCCCAGCCGTTCAGACAAGTCACCACCGCCTGCCACTGATCTGGCGTAAATTCACGCTGCAATAAAAAACCGTCACAAACTACCAGACGACCGCCCGGCCGCAAAAGCCGCCAGGCTTCTTTCAAAAAGTCACCTTTCCTCAGGGCGTGACAAGAGCTTTCCAGCGCCCAGACCACATCGAACGATGCATCCTCAAACGGTGTCTGACAAAAATCGGCCACCTCAAAGTCAACCTTGTCGGCTACGCCATGGCGTTTGGCATGCTGACGTGCATAATGCGCCTGTTGCTGACTGATGGTAATACCGGTCACACGATTGCCTTTTTCCCGGCCCATCCAGATGCTGCTGCCGCCAATGCCACAGCCGGCATCGAGCACCTTGTCTTCAGAGGTGATTTTAGCCTTGTCATACAATATCTGGTTTTTATTGATCAAGGCCTGATGTTGCTGATAGGGTTTGTCGCTGTCCCAGTAGCCATAATGCAAGGCCAGATTATCCCGGTTACACCAGGCCGCCAGATAATCCCGATAGCAATCATCATAATGTTTAACGGCATCTTCGGCCAGGGCTTCAGGGCTTAACGCTTCATGTTGCCGGAGGCTTTGGTCGCGGTAATCCTGGTCAGGCTCTATGCGGTAGCTTTTCATGGCAGTTATTATGGTTTGGAAATCGTTTAAAAACGGGGCGGCCATTATAATCCAGTTTTGCAATTTTCTCAGGTGCGTGTTCGGCAATTGCCAGACGCCGATAGATTTCCTGAATCGGTAATTGCTTCAACTGCTCGATATCCATTCCAAAACGAATCTTAAAAAAACGCTGTTTTTTAGCCGGCGGATAACGCGCCAACCAGTCCCGCAAAGCCTGGTCAATATGCTGTTGGGCCTGTTCCAGCGCTGTTGGCGGACTCGCTTTTCGCTGAGGTTTTATGGCTTCTTTTGACTGCCCACTGACCTTGTCGCGAATTGCCGCCAGGCGTTTACTTTTACCTTGTTGCAATAAAGTCGGACTCAATTCCTGAATACGAATTTTTTCTTTCATCGGGTGACCTTTTGTAAAACACCTTGTTTAAGTTCATAGACAACATCCATCCAGTCCAGACCAGCCGTTCTGTGCGTAACCATAATCACGGTCTTGCTGCGCATCATGGTTTCAAGCCGTTGTAAAACATCCCGCTCGGTTTTGGCATCCAGACCTTCACAGGGTTCATCCAGCAACACAATCGGTGCGTTTTTCAGATAAACCCGAGCCAATGCAATGCGCCGGGCTTCTCCGCCCGATACATTCGCCCCCTGCTCGCCGAGCCAGCTGTCCAGTCCATCCGGCAGCCGCAGCAACCATGCCCTAAGACCGGCTTCGGTCAATGCGGCCGTTAATTCTGCATCGCTCGCATCGGGTTTAGCGAGGCGTAAATTATCACGCACAGACCCTAACAGCAACCGACTGTGCTGAGATAATAATGCGCAGCGCGTCATTAACGCATCAAATTCGATCTGCCGATAATCCACGCCGCCTAAGCTGACTGTGCCTTGCTGGGGGTCGAAATAACGTAGCAGTAAATACAATAAAGTGGTTTTACCGGCGCCGCTGTGCCCGATAATAGCTATTTTCTGGGCTGACGGTATAAAAAGATCAAGCTGCCTCAATACCCAGGGACCCGATTCTGTATACCGAAAATCGATGTGTTGCAATTGAATGGCATTATCATCCGGCAATGGCACAGGATTGGGCGTTGAAATAGCCGGCGCCATCTCTGCCAAATGCCGGATGCGCTGGGCCGAGCGACGGGTTTTACCCAACATTTGCATGGCACTGTTAAACGGTAGAATCCACTCGAACAAGGCCAATACGACAAAAATCAACAGCGCTAATTGTGGGCCCGTCATCGTCTGTGGCACAAAGCGGGCACCTATATACAAAAAAGCGAATAATGTTAAATGTGCCACTAAAAACAGCAGCGCCGAAGACAGGGCATTGAACTGCTGGTTTCGACGCTGCCACAAAAGCAAGCCACTCGTCTTTGCCAGTATGGATTTTTTCAGACGCTCACCGGCCTGATAGGCCAGAATATCATCCAACCCGTGCAGATAATCGAGTAAAGCGATTTTCAGCCGGTTATTCTGCTCAACCTCCTGCTGCGCCGATTTTTCGCTGCAGTATGAAAATAGCCATGGCAGCACACCAACGGCTACAACTAAGGCCAGCGCTAAAATCAACGCCAATTGCACCGAATAGGCGTAAACCAGCGCCAGCACCAGCACCGAAGCTGTCACCACAATCGCCAATGGCAACAAAATTCTGAGATAAATGGCATCCAGTGCATCAATATCAACCGTAATCCGGCTGAGTACATCGCCTGAATGCTTGCCCGATAACTGCCCCGGCGTCAACCGAATCAGGCGACTGAAAAACCAGTGTCGAATCTCGGCCAGAACCTTGAATGTCGCATCATGCGTCAACCAGCGTTCGCCATAACGCGCCAGTGTCCGAATGATGGCCAGCGCCCTGATCTCAGCTGCAGGTTGCATAAAATTAAAGGTAACCGCCACACCATCCGGCGCCATTACACCGGCAACGGCGGCCGCACAAATAAACCAGCCCGACAAGCCAAGTAAGGTAATCGCCGCCAGCGCGGTAAGCACGGCAAGCACACCGCCGCCGAGCAAACGCCCCCACCAAGGCCTAAAGCGTGGTAGAAAATAGTACAAATCCTTCATGCGATTCGCCCGTTTTGCAAACTTATGTGTCTGTCAAAACGCTGTATAACCATGCTGTCATGACTGGCGATCAAGACAGTTTTAGCGGCGAACAATCGTTCGATGACATCAAGCAAGGTCTGTTTTGTCGCAGGATCCAAATGGGCTGTCGGTTCATCTAATATAACAATATCGCTGTTTTTAACAAACGCCCGTGCCAACGCAATACGTTGAATCTGGCCGCCAGACAAACCAAAGCCGTTTTCGCCCAGCAGACTGTTCAGCTTGTCGGGCAAATCTTGCGCAAAATCCATAACGCCTGCGGCCCAGGCGGCCTGTTCAATCTGTTCAAGCGGAATATGCGGATCGAACAGACTGATGTTATCGGCGATACTGCCACTGAACAGTGCATTTTTTTGCCCCACCCAGGCGATCTTTGCCAGACGCTCTGACCGGCAAACAGACTGACCCTGCAAATAAATTTCCCCGTCATCGGGCTGATCCAGGCCGACAAGTAATTTTAGCAACGTCGTTTTACCGGCGCCTGATTCGCCTGTCAAAACAACCTTCTCGCCCTGCTTTATGCTCAGCTGAACATGATCCAGAATGATATTTTCATCATAATGTTTGCATAACCCATCACAGGCCAGCGCCGAATTCTGAAACCGTTTTTGTGGTCGCAGAGAAGCTGGCGAAAATTCAGGCGCATCCAGAAGTTTAAGCAGATGATCGGCCGCTGCCAGCGCCTGCGCCCGATCATGATAAAAGGCCGCTAACTGGCGCAAGGGCAGAAAATATTCAGGCGCCAGCAACAACACAAACAAGGCCTGTTGCAGCGTGATATTTTCGGCCGGACCAAAATGTACCAGTCCCAAAAGCCCCAAGCCAACATAAACGGCAACCAGCGCCACCGCCACGGCACTGAAAAACTCCAGCACCGCCGACGACAAAAAGGCGATGCTCAACACCGCCATGGTTTTTTCGGTAAATTGCGCGGAAATCTCGCTAATCCGCGCCAGCTCGGCCTGTGCCTGGCCAAACAACTTCAAGGTTTCAAGCCCTTGAATCCGATCCAGAAAATAACCGCTCATGCGCGACATCTGCACAAATTGTCGGCGACTGGCTGACTCTGCGCCCATGCCGATTAAAATCATAAACAACGGAATCAAAGGACCTGTCACCAGCAAAATAACCCCAACCAGCCAATTGATATAAAACACGCTGATCACGATTAACAGAGGCGCCCACGCAACCAGACGTTTTTGTGGTAAATAACGTTGAAAGTAATCATCTAACGCCTGAACATGGTTTTGAATGATATTGACCATCTCCCCACTGGACTGACGCATTGTCGCCTTCAGTGTATTGTCCAGTTTATCCAGCAGCTGCTTTTGCAAGCGCAGACGCACGCTTGCCGCCAGCTTAAAGCCATGCATCTGAAAAACATAGATACACAGACTTCTCAATCCAAAAACCACCAGCAACACGCTCAACTCAACAGACAACGCCGCTATGTTTTTATGCTCGATAACCAGAGCATGCAACACACAGGCCAAAAACCAGGCCTGTATAATGGTCAACAGGGTCTGTAAAATACCTATCAGCACGGACAGGCGCAGCGGCTTTTTTAATGCTTTTTCCCAGCTTTTCAGCCACTCGGCACAATAGGCCTGACGCTGTTTGTGACGCTGGAAATCAGCTTTATGCGTTGAACTGTTTTTCACATAACTCCATGACATTTTGATTATGACCGAACAAGAAGGCGTCATTAAATACGATTTACGCCACCAACACCAAGCGATTTCCATTGATTTTTCCCTGGCAGAATTGAATGCCTGGCGCAAAATCATGTTGCAGCTGGAATTGATTGGCCAAAACCCAGCACGTTATCAAGGCTATGGCTTTGGTAATCTCAGCCTCCGTGCCGGCAAATCACAGCGTTTTTATATCAGCGGCACTCAAACCGGTCACCTCCCTAAACTGACCTTGCATCACCTGGCCTTGATCGAGCAGGCTGACCCTGACCACAATACACTCAAATCATCAGGCCTGAGTAAGCCATCATCTGAAGCCCTTACCCATGCCATGCTTTACCGACAAAACCAATGCATCCAGGCCGTCATTCATGTCCACAGCCCAACGATCTGGCGACAAACCCGGGCTTTGAATATTCCCTGCACCCGGGCCGATGTCGCTTATGGGACACCGGCAATGGCCCAGGCGGTCAAACAACTGTTTGACCGGCATCAACTCGGTGCGCAAGGCATCATCAGTATGCTGGGGCATGAAGATGGCGTCATTGCCTTTGCCGATTCATTAGCCCATGCCGCCAAAATACTGATCGATACGCTGGCGGCGGCCTTCAGCATTGAATTTGAAGCGGCATCCGACTAAAATACCCATCACTAAATTAGAATATTATAAAACAAATGAAAAAAATCAAAGTTTATACGGCAAACCTGTGTCCTTATTGCACCATGGCTAAAAAGCTCCTGGAACGCAAAGGACTCGAGTATGAGGAAATCAACGTAGACAAACAGCCGGGCTTACGCCAGGCATTGATGCAAAAAACCAAACGCCGCACCGTGCCGCAAATTTTTATCGGCGATATTCACGTTGGCGGCTTTGATGATCTGTACGCACTGGAGCAAACTGGCAAGCTGGATGAATTGGTGGAAGCCGTTTTCGGTGAAGTATCTTAAACGGCAGCATTTAGCCTCCCGCAACTTTTGGCCAGATAGCGACCACATCCTGATCCTTTAAAGCATAGCTGTGTCGCATTTCCTTCGGCACATAGACACCATTGACCATGACTAAAAAGGCCTGCTGATCGTCGATATTGAATCGGTCGATCAGTTGCTGCAAGGTGGTGTCATCATCAATATCGACGCTTACCGCATGACCTTTTGTGCCCGGCGGCAACAATGGCATCAACGAGGCATAGAGCTTAAAGGTGACTTGCATCAAGCCAGCACCTGATGCGTTGCCAGCCAGGCTTCCATCACCCGGCTGGGGTCTTGTTGCAAGCGTGGTTTCCAATCCTGCAAATGCGTCTTGTTCTGAATCAGCCCGCGCAGAACACCAACATGCTGGGTAAACCCAATTGTGGTCGCGCCAATCAGTACATCGTCTGCAAATTGCAGGTTCAGATATTTAAAGTTTTCAGGATCATAGCATTCAGCCTGATCGCCGCCATCTGTCCCCATCCACAATCCAAAGGAACTGGAAATCAAGCCCAGCGTGTCCAGCACATTCATATTAACCGCGCCTTGAAAACGTGCGCCGGGCAACCCCAGCATATTTTTAGCGGCAATTTGCGCATGTTCGGCTGCGGTAGGCTGAATCGCCTGAACCGTATTTTCCCCGGTCGAAAAATCCAGCCCCTGCGCCACATCACCCG
>CAYUAE010000064.1:0-11594 GCA_964442675.1 uncultured Methylomarinum sp. | reverse complement strand
GCAGAGCAAAGAGCAACGCAAAAAGCCGTTGCCGAGAGCGATAGCGAAACCCATCAAAATGAACTGCCTGAATGATGGGGTTCGCTATCGCCCTACCCATCCTACGGACATTATTCAACTGAGAATCAATCACTTACAGAACCTGATTAAAGGTTATGGTAGCCGGTTTCTTCATGCTGGGTAATATCAAGACCCTGGGTTTCTTCTTCTGCTGTGACCCGAAGACCGATCAAGCTATCTAATGCTTTTAATATCACATAACTGAAAACAGCACTCCAGATTATTGTCACCACAACGGCTAGCGCCTGCACACCGACCTGTTCGCTGATGCTGACGCCATTAAGTCCCAGGCCGCCAAAGCTTTCCGCCGCAAACACACCGGTCAGAATTGAACCAAAAATACCGCCAACGCCATGCACCGGAAACACATCCAATGAGTCATCAATTTTCAAGCGACGTTTGACATACTGAGTGGCGTAAAAACAAACAAAACCAGCCGTCATCCCAATAACCAGTCCACCAACCGGCCCGACAAATCCCGACGCAGGCGTTATCGTCCCCAGACCTGCAACCATGCCTGTTACAATTCCTAACACACTCGGTTTACCAAAACGCAACCATTCGATTGTCATCCAGGTTAATGAGCCGGCCGCCGCCGCAATATGCGTCACCAGTATTGCCATACCGGCCGAGCCATCGGCCGTCAAAGCACTACCGCCATTAAAGCCAAACCAGCCAACCCACAACATGCCCGCTCCGGTCACCACCATCGTCATATTATGCGGTGGCATAGCTGTGGTCGGAAATCCACGCCGGTTCCCCAGCACTAATGCAGCAACCAACGCCGCAACACCGGCATTCACATGAATGACGATACCACCGGCAAAATCCTTTACACCCATATCTGCCAACCAGCCGCCGCCCCAGATCCAATGACAAACCGGCACATAAACCAGCAACAGCCAAAGACCGCTAAACCAAAGCATGGCGGAAAAGCGCATACGCTCGGCAAAACCACCGACAATCAACGCCGGAGTAATAATAGCGAAGGTCATCTGAAACATAAAAAAGACTGTTTCAGGAATATCCCCCGCTAAGGTTTCGGTGCCCAAGTCCAGCATCAACACTTTTGCACCACCACCCAAAAATTTTTGCCACTCACCGCCATCGGCAAAAATAAAACTATATGCTCCCAACAGCCAGAGCAAAGACACCATACAGGTGATAGCGAAACATTGCATCAACACCGATAAGACATTTTTGCTTCTGACCAGACCGCCATAAAAAAGTGACAGGCCAGGTATAGTCATAAACAGGACCAGCGCTGTCGACGTCAGAATCCAGCTGGTATTCGCCTGATTGAGGTCATCGCCAAACACGATGCCCGGCATCATGACCAGGAAAACAAGTGTTAAGCTTGTTTTCAGTTGTTTAGATAGCATCTTCACCTGACTCTCCTGTGCGAATGCGAATAATCTGTTCCAGGTTGGTCACAAAAATCTTGCCATCACCAATTTTCCCGGTGTTAGCCGCATCAATAATGGCTTCTATCGCTCGCTGTAACATATCTTCGGAAACTGCGATTTCCAGCTTCACTTTAGGCAAAAAATCCACCACATATTCAGCACCGCGATAAAGTTCGGTGTGTCCTTTCTGACGACCAAAGCCTTTAACTTCAGTCGCCGTCAGACCGGAAATACCCAGATCTGACAAGGCCTCCCTGACATCATCGAGCTTGAATGGTTTTATGATTGCGGTTATTAATTTCATTTTTTCCTCGCATTTGGGTCTGTTCGTTAATACCTTAACCCAGCTTTGCTATCAATAACTTGTGGCTGTACAGCACTACAATGACAAGACTGGGTTAAATCCGTGATTTCACTACGGCACAAGTAATTAAAAATACGCGTCTTCGGGATTATACCTTAACCCGGGTTAAGGCTATACTTGCATCACGACATCGACAAGCCCGCTGTCATGGCCTGTCAAACTTTCGTGCATTACGAATCGTTTCGTAGGCTTTACGGATTTTCTGGGTTTTCTCTTTGGCTAATGTCATCATTTCTTCCGGCAACCCTTTGGCGACTAATTTGTCCGGATGATGTTGGCTCATCAGCTTACGATAAGCGCGTTTAACTTCCGCATCACTTGCCCCTGCTTTCAGCCCCAATACGGCATAGGCATCCGCCAATGCCGCCTCGGCACCGCGGCCAAAAGGTTGCCGCTGATGCTGCTGATAAAACCGCTGTTGCGCCTGAAACTGCATTTTCAAGGCCTCATATTCAAAACGGGAAATTTTTAAATAATCACAAATCTTATGTAACACGGCATCTTCGGCCTGATTGATCTGACCATCGGCAAACGCCGCCTGAATTTGAATTTCGATAAACATACTCAATAAATTTCCCCGTCTGCGACACTCCCGGGAAAACTGCTCCAACACATCATAAATCGGGAAATCGGCCTGCTTTCCCTGCCGAAACAGGTCAATTGCCATTTTTCGCATTTTTGTATCCAGCCGCATTTGCGCCATAACGGCTTCAGCCAGTTTGATTTCAGATGGCGTCACGCGCCCATCGGCTTTGGCGATATGCCCCATCACCGAAAATGTGGCGGTAAAAAACGCCATCTGCACCCGCTGCTGACCTGAGAAACCAAATATATTGCCCAAGTCAGGACTGTCCAGCCCCGCATCGAAATGATGACCTACTGCAGCACCCAGAATTGCGCCTAAAGGGCCTCCCAGCATAAAACCGAAAGCGCTACCCAGCGCTTTTCCCAGCCAACCCATTATGCCGCCTCATTGATAGTGTGTTGGTCCATGCCTTGCCTCGCTTGCAGCCTTAAGAAGTTCATCCTGTCCATAAAATTTTGATGTTAAAATATCAAATTATTTTAGCAAATAGTAACAGACTCATGAGCGCACCCGATTCACTTTATCAATCCGACCTTCCTGGCTTAAAACTCCTGGCCCGTGGCAAAGTACGCGATATTTATGCCATTGATGCCAAACACCTGCTGATTGTCACCACCGACCGCATGTCGGCATTCGACGTCATTTTACCGGATCCAATCCCTGGCAAAGGCCGCGTTCTGACCGAGGTATCCAATTTCTGGTTCAACAAGACCCGACATATTATTCCCAATCATCTGGCTGATGATTTAAGCCTTGAACAGGTCATTCCCGACCCCGACCAACGTCAGCAAGTTGAAGGCCGCGCCATTATTGTGAAAAAACTCAAACCCCTGCCGGTAGAAGCTATCGTCCGCGGCTATTTGATTGGCTCAGGCTGGAAAGATTATCAAAAAACCGGCTCGGTGTGTGGTATCCCGTTACCGGAAGGCTTGCAGTTGGCGCAACAACTGCCTGAAGCGATTTACACCCCATCGACCAAGGCTGAAATCGGCGACCATGATGTCAATATTCCATTTGCCGACACGATTCCATTATTAGGCCAGGAAATGGCCGAAAAAGTCCGCGATATCAGCATTCAGATTTATACGCTCGCCGCCGATTACGCCCGTCAACGTGGCATTATTATCGCCGATACCAAATTTGAATTCGGCGTGGATGAAAACGGCGAACTGTATCTGATCGATGAAGCATTGACTCCCGATTCATCACGCTTCTGGCCTGCCGATCAATACCGTGTCGGCATCAGCCCACCAAGCTTTGACAAGCAATATCTGCGTGATTACCTGGAATCTCTGGATTGGGACAAAACCCCGCCAGGCCCTCACTTGCCTGAAGCCGTTCAACGTCAATGCGCTGAAAAGTATCAGGAGGCCAAACAGATTTTGCTAGGCCAGCCTTGATTAACCTTATCCCAGGAGGCGGTCCTTGCCCTGAAAGCCAGGCCAGGCAGGTAAGGCATCACAACAGGCCCTGTTCGGCAAAAGAATAGGGCCTGCCATCACCGATAATAAAATGATCCAGCACCCGGATATCAAACAAGGCCAGTGCCTGTTTCAGTTTTTCGGTAATCTGCCTGTCGGCCGTACTCGGCTCGGTCAACCCCGAAGGATGGTTATGTGCAAAAATAACGGCCGCCGCATTATGGGCCAGCGCCTGTTTGACCACTTCGCGCGGATAAACAGCCGCACCATCGATTGTGCCTCTGAATAACTCTTCAAAGCGCAAGACCCGGTGGCGATTATCCAAAAACAAGCAACAAAACACCTCATAAGTGTAACCGCGCAATTGGCTGGCCAAAAACTGGCGTGTTTCCTGCGGACTGGTCAACACATCCCCTTGCATCAAGGTCTCTTCAAAATGTCGCCTGGCCATTTGCAAAACCGCTTGTAATTGCGCATATTTAGCCATGCCTAAGCCATTGGCCTGACAGAAGCGTTGCCGATCCGCGCTTAACAACGCTTTTAAGGAGCCGAAATCATCCAGTAAATCCCGCGCCAGATCGACGGCAGATTTCCCTTTTACCCCGGTACGTAAAAAAATAGCCAATAATTCCGCATCGCTCAATGCCTCCGCGCCTTTTTGTAATAATTTTTCCCGCGGCCGCTCATCGACCGGCCAATCCCTGATCGCCATGTTATTCCTGTTGCCTGTATTCTGATAAACTAAGCTATGAAATATAGTCGGAAACTGCCTATCTGTGAAATCCAATAACAGCTCACCTCAAAAAATTCTGCTTGGCGTATCAGGCGGCATCGCCTGCTATAAAAGCTGTGCCTTAGTCCGTTTGCTAAAACAGCATCATATCGATGTCCGCGTGGTACTGACTGAAGCGGCCAGCCATTTTGTTACGCCACTGACATTTCAAGCGCTGACTGGACATCCTGTCCACCAACATCTTCTCGATGCGGATGAAGAAAACGCCATGGGGCATATTCGTTTGGCAAAATGGGCCGACCACCTGCTGATTGCACCGGCAACGAGTAATATTATCGCCAAATTCAGTCATGGCATCGCCGACGATTTACTGACCACCCTGTATCTGGCAGCCGATTGTCCGGTCAGCATAGCCCCGGCGATGAATCAAGCCATGTGGAAAAAGCCCGTCTGTCAGGATAATATCCGGCGCCTGCGCCAACATGGCGTCAACATTATCGGACCGGACAATGGCCAGCAGGCTTGTGGCGATACAGGGCCGGGTCGAATGGCGGAACCTGAACAGATCTGCCAGCAACTCCTGTCCCCGGCAAATCCATATCTTAACGGTAAAAAAATCCTCATCAGCGCAGGGCCAACCCGTGAAGCCATAGACCCTGTTCGCTATATCAGCAACCGCAGTTCTGGAAAAATGGGCTATGCTTTAGCACAGGCCGCCGAAAAAGCAGGCGCTGAAGTCACGCTGGTGAGTGGCCCAACACATTTAGCGCCACCTGAACGGGTGCGCCTGATTGCGGTGGAATCGGCAGAACAAATGGCTGAAGCTGTCATTCCACTTGCCAGCCAGTTTGATGTGTATATTGGTGCGGCCGCCGTCGCCGATTATCGGCCCATTCGCGTCGAAGATAGAAAAATTAAAAAACAGGGCACAAACACACATATTGAACTGAAACAAAATCCCGATATTATCGCCGCCGTTGCCAAGCTGACGCCCCGGCCGTTTGTCGTCGGATTTGCGGCAGAAACGCATAATCTGGAAAACTATGCCAAAAACAAATTAAGTGATAAAAACCTGGATTTGATCGCCGCCAATATAGTCGGTCAATCGCGCGGCGGTTTCGATAGCGATGAAAATGCACTGCGTGTTTTCTGGACCAGCGGCCAACATACTTTTCCGATGACGGATAAACGCCGCTTGGCGGATCAATTACTGCAACTGATTGCAACTAAACTCGATGAATAAAATACAATTAAAACTCTTAGATACACGCCTGGGTAAAGAAATCCCATTACCGGCTTACGCCACACCCGGTTCTGCCGGCCTGGATTTAAGGGCTTGCCTGGAGCAGGATACGATCATCAACCCTGGCGAAACCATTCTGGTTCCCACAGGGCTTGCCATTCATATCGCAGACCCTGAACTTGCCGCCGTATTGCTGCCGCGTTCAGGACTCGGCCACAAACAGGGCATCGTCCTTGGTAATCTGGTCGGCCTGATCGATTCCGATTATCAGGGGCAGGTCTATATTTCCTGTTGGAATCGTGGTCAACAGCCCTTCACTATTCACATTGGCGAACGCTTGGCGCAAATGGTGTTTATTCCCGTTGTTCAGGTGGAATTTGAAACGGTATCAGAATTTGACCAGAGTCACCGGGGTGAAGGTGGTTTTGGCCATACCGGCCGCAACTAAAAATGGCGATTAACGACGAAAGGGAGTAAAAAATGGCGCGTATTTTTATTATTTTATCCAGTCTGGCATTGATGGCCGTACTTCTAGCCGGTGGTATCACCTACTGGTTTTCAGTATCGGAAGTTAAAAAAGCACAGTCTGAACAAGTCAAAAACATGGCACAAGGACTGGCCATTGCAGTATCTGAACGCCTTAATATGCTGCAAAAAATGGTGGATAATGCAGCCACCCTCCCTGATGTAACCGAGTCCCTGGCCAATCGTAATAAAGATCTGATCCAATATAACGAACGCATGTTGGAAACCTTGATTCCATATAGCCTGAAAGTGCGTTTACTCACACCCGATGTCAACAATACAGATGACTCCGCCATACCCCATATGAGCTTTGCCGATCTTGAAATGGTTCAGGCCGCCTTAATCCAAAAACAAAACCCCTTGATTCAAGGCCAGGGCGAGCATCGGCACCTGGCTATTACCAGTGTCGTTCAACACAACAATCAAACTGTCGGTATTCTGCTGGCAAGCATCAAGCCTGATATTCTAAACGATATTATCAGCCAGATTTCGTTACCCTCTGGACATCTTGAAATCAAACAGGAAAGACTGACACTGGCCAGTGCAGGTCAAACCATTCCCAATGACCAACCCGCTAACGACAGTTTGCCTATAACCGGCAGCGATTGGAAAATAGCAATCTGGACACCAACCGATACAAATGTCGGCTATTCGACTCTGGTCTTCGCAGCAATTATTATTTCAGGACTTATCGCCTGCCTTGCCTTCTTCATTGGTTATAGAAAACTGGTCGAATATCTGCGCCGGGATCAAAGCACCATCATCAAAGCGGCAAAAGACATGATGGCTGGGAAAATCAGTGGTAATTACCCTGTGATTCTCGATGAAATGAGCCCAATCATCACGACCCTGGCGCAATATAAACGTGCACTGGGCCATGACGAATCAGACCTTAGTCAATTAGCTTCAAGCGATAGTGATCTTGATGATAGTTTTTTTGATGAAGGTCTCGATACAGGCTTCCTTAATCTTGATCAAGGTATTGAAATTGAAGAAATTTCGTCACCTGCTGGAAATTCTTCATCGCCTGTATCAGCAACATTTGAATCATCGTCACCTGTAAAATTAAGCACACAACCGTCCGCCCCCCCTTTCAATCAGCAAAATATATTTGCGCATATTTTCAGAGCCTACGATATCCGCGGGATTGTCGATGAGGAATTGACGACTGACCTGGCCTATAAAATAGGCCAGGCTATCGGCAGCGAAGCCAAACAACAACGAATAAAGACCCTGGTGATTGGACGTGACGGCCGCCTGTCCAGCCGAAAACTGGCCGCCTCCCTGGTAGAAGGGATTTTATCGACGGGGCGTAATATCCTCGATATCGGTCTGGTGCCAACCCCGGTTTTATACTTTGTCGCCCATCACAGTGAAGGCCACTCAGGTATCATGATTACCGGCAGCCATAATCCACCTGAATACAATGGCGTCAAAATGGTTTTAAATGGCGAAACACTGGCAACCGACAAAATTCAGCGGTTAAAACATCGCATCGAAGATAACGATCTCGAAACCGGCGAACGCGGTTCGGTGGAAGAAAACACCCGCTTCACTAACGAGTATATCGGTATTATCAGCGATGATATTCATATTGCCCGACCGATGAAAGTTGTCCTCGATTGTGGCAATGGCGCCGCCAGTGACTTAGCCCCGGTTTTGCTGCGCACCATTGGTTGTGATGTCATTGAGCTTTATTGCGAAGTCGATGGGCATTTTCCGAACCACCATCCCGACCCGAGCAAACCTGAAAACTTACGCGACCTGATCGCAACCGTGAAACATCATGAAGCTGATATCGGCATTGCGCTGGATGGTGATGGTGACCGCCTGGGCGTCGTCGATTCGGCCGGTAATATTATTTGGCCGGATCGACAAATGATGCTGTTTGCCAAAGACATTTTGAGCAACAAACCGGGCGCTGAAATTATTTTTGATGTCAAATGCAGCCGTCACCTCAGCGACATCATCAGTAAATCAGGCGGCCGCCCACTGATGTGGAAAACAGGCCATTCACTGTTAAAAGCCAAGCTCAAACAAACAGGTGCCGCACTGGCCGGCGAAATGAGTGGTCATATTTTCTTCAATGACCGCTGGTTTGGTTTTGATGATGGTCTTTATGCGGCGGCCCGACTCATTGAAATATTATCGACAGACACACGCCCAAGTCAGGCGGTTTTTGCTGACTTTCCGGATAGCTTCAATACACCTGAAATTACAATTGATGTTGCTGAAGGTGAAAACTTCCGACTGGTCGAGCAATTATTTGCCGAAGCCAATTTTCCAGAAGGAAATATTCTGAGTATTGATGGACTACGTGTCGATTTTGATGACGGCTGGGGGCTGGTACGTGCATCAAACACCACGCCGGCGTTAGTGTTGCGATTTGAAGCCGACAGTGAAGAAGCCTTAAAACGCATTCAAGCGCAATTTAAAGCCTTGTTGCTGAAAATAAAACCTGACCTCAAAATTCCGTTTTAATTTATAATTTCAGCTCTTGAATGTCGCGTTTACCCTTGCCGGTCAGGCTACGCGAACCCACGCTGTTCTTATTGTAACAGGCCGCAGGATGGGTAAAGCGCTATCAAAACGAACGCCCGGAGCTTATGGGGGTTCGCGGCGCTCTACTCATCCTGAAAAACAACAGATTTAACCCATTATCCTTTTTTCTATTTTAAAAAACTTCACGCAATGAAAAAAAACGCAGCCCACCAGATTGCCCACATTTTAACCGAAGCACTGCCTTATATTCAGAAATTCCAGAATAAAACGATTGTGATTAAATATGGCGGCAATGCGATGGTCGATGAGTCGCTAAAACAAGGCTTTGCGCGTGATATCGTTTTAATGAAACTGGTTGGTCTCAACCCTGTTGTCGTACATGGTGGTGGCCCTCAAATTGGTAATGTTTTGGAAAAAATAGGCAAATCAACTGAATTTGTCGATGGCATGCGTGTGACCGATAGTGAAACCATGGATGTGGTTGAAATGGTATTAGGTGGACTGGTCAATAAACAAATCGTTAATTTGATCAACCAACAAGGCGGAAAAGCGATCGGTTTGACCGGCAAGGACGGTAATTTTATTCATGCCCGGAAAATCCAGCGTAAATCACTTGACCCTGAATTTAAAACTTCGGAAATCATTGACCTTGGCCATGTCGGTGAAGTCAGCAGTATTGATCCATCCGTGGTCGACATGCTGGTGCACAGCGATTTTATCCCGGTCATTGCCCCCATAGGCGTGGGTGAGGATGGTTTCTCCTATAACATCAATGCTGACCTGGTGGCCGGTAAAGTTGCCGAAACCTTAGGCGCAGAAAAACTCATATTATTGACCAACACGGCGGGAATTTTGGACAAGCAGAATCAATTACTGACCGGCCTGTCTGTACAGCATATTGATGCCTTAATCGAAGATGGCACCATAAATGGAGGAATGATCCCCAAAACGCTCTGTGCAACCGATGCCCTGAAAGCGGGCGTCAATACTGTGCACATCATTGACGGGCGCGTCGAACATGCCGTTTTACTGGAATTATTTACCGATGAAGGCGTCGGAACATTGCTAAAACGACGCTAACCGGGAATTTTAGCCTTTAAATTACCGCTAAGAGTAATTTAAAGGCCTTTCAACGCCGCCATCGGCAACAAAGCTGCCGGGAGTTGAGTAAAATGCGAACCTTACTCCTGCTGTGGCAAGCGCTGCTCTATAAAATCGTTGAATGACTGACGAATTTGCTTCACCTTTGGACTGATACATAATTCCATACCAATCGTCGAACGTTTACAGCGGATATCTAAAAAGATTTGTTCCCGTTGCTTATCCAATTTCAATTTTGAAACCGACAAGCTTAAATCAAGATCATTGTGAGGGGTATCCGACATGATAAGCCGATCGGTATCGATATCCAGCTTGGTCGTGGAATGCATTTTTACAAACAAGCGTGAAATTTGCCAGGCTTTATCGCAGCGCTTTTTACTCTCACAAATATACAGACCTAACTCTTTTGCAGACTGCCTTTCGGCCACCCGGTCAATTAACTTATCCATATCAGCTGTTTTGGATTGCGTCAGATATTTAAACCGCGCAATATCCATTTTGAATTCTTTTTCAGCCTGTTTGCGCTTTTCCAGATGCCTGTTGATTTCAGCATCTAACAGCTTGAGTTGTTGTCTGGAATCTGCAATGGCCTTTACCAGATTTTTTGGCACCTTGCGGTTTTCCCGTTCATAACGGGCTGCTTTATGCAATTGCTGCTGCAGTTGCTTTTCCACCCTGAGCTTGTTGCCTTCAGCGACCTTTCTTTGCGCATCCAATGCCTGAAGCTTTCCTTTCAATGCCATCTCCATATCATCCAGACTACGAAAAGTGCTTAGCAATACCTTGTCATGGGTTCGCTGTTTTTCGATCAACTTCTGTTGCTCTCTGCGCAATTTTTGCAGACGTTTTTCAAGTTCAATTTGCTCCTTGCTTTTTGCCGCTTCAACCACATCCAGCACACGTATCGATTCACTCAATGATTCACGTTTATGCTTGATTTGATCGGGAGGCACCTGGTCGGAAAAAAACACGCGGCCTTGATCATCCACCCAACGGTACATTTTTTTGGCATAAACAGATTGTTCTGCCCCCAAAAAAATCGCCAAAAAAAGCATAAAAAGTTTAAATGCTCGAAGCTTTTTCATCTCGTTGATAAGAAACCGCTTAAGTTGTAAATAAAAAGGACCCTGGAAGACAATCAGAAGTTATCGTGTGTACATCATACCCCATGGGTTTAAATATTGTCTTCCGATTATCATCCAATAATATTGAAGGAACCTTAAGAACTATAGCTTAAAAATCAGTTTGTTCTTAGAAGGCTGTCGGGTTTAGGGAGTTCGTGACGAGACGAGTGGAAAACCGAGGACAGTTTTTCGATCTTTTGAGGCGCTTAAGGGGCTACACAACGAAAAAGATCGGGAAAATGAGCCGGTTTCCCACTGTCGCAGTAAAATTTTCCTGAATCCGACAGTCTCCTTAGCCAATTAAACTGGCCAGTTGATGTAGCGGGGGCAAAATAATCATTTTCAGCAACTGCAGAAAAATCAAGGCGACCAGCGGCGATAAATCGATGCCGCCTAAATCGGGGGTCATACGTCGAAAAAAATGCAATACCGGCTCGCTGAGACTATATAAAACCGATGTTGCTGCATTATGATGGCCTATTGCAATCCAGCTCAATATAGCTCTGGCAAAAATCATAAAGATAAAAAT
>CAYUAE010000063.1:0-11604 GCA_964442675.1 uncultured Methylomarinum sp. | reverse complement strand
ATTCTGACGAACCAACTCCGCCAGCGTATTGAAAACAAAAGTAAAAACAAATAACACCAGGGCCGCCAGAAATAACACACGGTAATGGGTACTATCAAGTTCCGCTTCTGGCATTTCCACTGCAATATTAGCAGCCAATGTTCGCATACCCTGAAAAATACTCAAATCCATCACCGGCGTATTTCCGGTAGCCATCAAGACAATCATGGTTTCACCGACAGCACGCCCCAGCCCAATCATCACCGCTGAAAAAATACCGGGACTGGCTGTTAACAACACGACTCGAATCATTGTTTGCCAGGGTGTTGCACCTAACGCCAACGAGCCTACAGTCAGGTGCTTGGGCACGCTGAAGATGGCATCTTCAGCAATGGAAAAAATTGTTGGAATCACGGCAAATCCCATTGCAATTCCGACCACCAGCGCATTACGCTGGTCATAACCGATACCCCAGTTTGCTTTCATCCATATTTTAATATTGCCATCAAAAAACCAGGATTCGAAAACCGGACTGATAATGAAGGCAAACCAGGTCGCCAGAATGATAACCGGCACTAAAATGGCCGCTTCCCAGCCGGCTGGAATCGATTGCCGTAATGATTTGGGCAAATATTGCCAACACCAGGAAAAGATCAGCACAGCCAAGGGAATAACGATAAATACCGAAAAGATTGATAATAAATGTAATTCAACAAACGGTGCCAGCCATAATCCAGCCAGAAAACCCAAAATAACTGTCGGCAGGGCCTCCATGATTTCAACAGTAGGCTTGACCAGTTTACGCATTTCCGGTGCCATAAAATACGCAGTATAAGCGGCGCCCATCAAGGCCAGGGGAACGGCAAGCAACATGGCATAAAACGCGGCCTTCAAGGTGCCGAACACCAGCGGTGTCAGACTGTATTTTGGCTCAAAATCGTTACTCGATGACGACGATTGCCAGATATAGTCGGGTTTGGGATAACTTTCATACCAGACTTTTCCCCATATCGACTTCCATGACACTTCTGGATGCTCATTATCCACATGCCAGAAATGTATTTTTCCATCGATAGTTTGCGCAATGAATGCATTGGCCCGGGGTGACAATGACAGCATACTCACCGCTGCCGGTAATGTTTGTTTAATCAATTCCCGTTCAGCCGTCGTATGGTAGATGGCCACCAGCCCCGAATTATCGGCAACCATAACGCCCTTACGCCGCTGTTCCGGACTGATTTGAACAATCGGGTGGTCGGATACTTTAAAAGCCCGAATTCGCTCGAATGTTTTATGATTATGCTCATCTTTGACCAATGACCACTGCGATAACAGCCCTTTCGTATCACCAATCAAAACCGATAATTCACCATTCAAAAACTCTATCGCACTGATTTCGCCACCACGTGACACATGCCGTTTGTCTAAAAACTTTGGCGCTGTCTTATCACTCAAGTCAAACACCATCACATCGCCCTGGCGATCAGCCAAATAGAGTTCACGTTGCTCCTTATCCAGCAATATGAATGCAATCTTACTGGCATCGATATCTAATGCTGTGTCTGTACGCTCAAAACTGCCCTCATCCGAAAACAAGGATTCTTCACGGATAAAATGGCTTAACATCAGCCGTCCATCGGCTGTCGCGGCAACGATAGTAGATTCATCTTCGCCGAGACGAAGCGTCAACAGGGTTAATGGATTTGATTGTTTATCTAACTGTATCGATTGCTTGCCTAATGGAAATTGAATCTCGGGCGTAATCAAACGGACATCATCGGGATAGGTCACCTTATAATGCGTTTTAACCACGATAACTGAACCATCTGATAATCCATAAGCAAATACGCCTTTATCCAGGCGCCCATGATTGAAACTGGTAATGGTTTGATTTTCAGCCAACGGAATGACGTCTTCTTTAACAGGCTGCCCGTCAGCTATCCGAAAAAACACAATATGGCCGGTATCGGTAAAGCGTGCGCCGATTTCATTCTGCTCTTCCATGCTCAAAAAAACAGTCTTGCCTGATTCCACAACAGGTACTGAATAGGTTTTAACCGGTTCGGCAGAGGGTGCAACAAACAACGGATAAACCACATAAAGTAAATAAAAGAAAATCAGCACAATAGCCACAATCACGCCTAAGCCACCACCCGTCACGCCATATGCCGCCAGCTTGTCTTTCATCAGCCGCCATTTCTGATAGCCTGGACTGGCCATTGGATGCTGTTTTTCTGTCATGTGTTTTTCGATGATTTCACTCATAACGCCCTTCTACATTTAAACAAAAAAACAGGCTCAAATATAACATTTGAGCCTGTCTATTCCGAACTACTCTCTTGAGGGGGAGAGAAATTAATCCGGTAACCACATCCGTGTCAACTTCCTTGTTTTGTCCATAATTTATCCCTGTCCGTTACTGTAACTTTGCTAAAGCTTTTTCAACAACTTTTTCGGGTAATGGGATATATCCATCTTTAATGACAACATTTTGTCCCACTTTTGACAAGACCATTTTTAAGAACTCACCTTCCAGCGGTGGCAATGGCTTGTTAGGTGCTTTGTTGACATAGATATACAGGAAGCGTGCTAATGGATATTTACCACTCACTGCATTTTCAGGTGTCGCTTCAATAAATGGAGTGCCTTCTTTTTTAGTCAAGGCAACAGCTTTAACGCCTGATGTTTTATATCCAATACCTGAATAGCCAATTCCATTCAAAGAACTGGTTACAGACTGAACAACAGAAGCCGAGCCTGGTTGCTCATTGACGTTGTTTTTGTAATCGCCTTTACATAAGGCTTTTTTCTTGAAATAGCCATATGTACCAGAAACTGAATTACGCCCATAAAGCTGGATAGGACGATCTTTCCATGCACCTGTCAAACCGACCTGTCCCCACGTTGTAATATCTTCTGGATAACCACATTTGCGGGTTGAAGAAAAAATGGCATCAACTTGCGGGATAGTCAGACCTTTAATTGGATTGTCTTTGTTGACATAAACCGCCAAGGCATCAATTGCGACAGGAATAGCCGTGGGTTTGTAGCCATATTTCTTTTCAAAGGCATCACGTTCCTTGTCTTTCATTTTGCGGCTCATTGGCCCCAGATTTGATGTCCCTTCAGTCAACGCAGGTGGCGCAGTTGAAGAACCCGCCGCTTGAATCTGAATATTGACATTCGGATAAAGGCGTTTGAACTCTTCCGCCCACAAGGTCATCAAGTTAGCCAGCGTATCGGAACCGACACTGGATAAATTACCCGAAACGCCACTGGTTCTTTGATATTCTGGAACACCGGCATCAACTGTTTGCACAGCCAGTGCAGAACCGCTCAATAACAGGCTGGTAGCCAGGCCTGCAGCTTTGACAGCAGAATTAACTGAAAAAGTAAATTTCATACTCATCTCTCACTATGGGTGAAAATTAATAAGGGGATAAAAATCCTAAAGCACGCTCATAATACAAAGACTATATGACAAAAATATGACAGGCAACAAAAAATCGCTACCGTTAATGCAGTTTCGTCATCGTTTTGTCATGTTTGCTTTTTAAAATAGACCTTTTTCAAATCTGGAGAATATTATGCGATTAAAATCCCGCTCTTTATTGCTGGCAGCTGGTCTGTTCGCAAGCAGTCTGGTTGTTGCTGCGCCACATTATAACGTAAACGATTACTATCAAGTCTATAAAGACGGACGCATTTATGTCTTTGATGACTACAAAACATACGATGACTTTTTGAAATTAGGCGAAACAACGTATAGATTGACACGTATTGGCGCTGGCCCTCACGGAGAAACTATCGTTTTTGGCCTTAGAAAAAAGGATAAAAAAATGCGCTCAGGAATAGGCGCGGTTGATTTGTTTGATGGTAAAACCGAAGCCATTGATGAAGGTTTTTACGGTGAGGTCGTCAAAGATGGCCGCATTTATGTTTTCGATCATTGGGAAGACATGAAAGCCTTCTTAAATGTAGGCGAGGCACCTTATCGCTTCACTCAGATCGGTGCTGGCCCTAATGGCGAAACCGTTGTCTTTGTATTAAACAAAAAGAACAAAAAGAAACAGCCTGTTGAACTGGTCAAGCTGTTTAAACAAAAACACGGTCTTAATTAAGCCACCTCAGAACCGACAAGTTGGGCTGACACCAAGCAGCCCAACAACTCTCCACTAAGCAATTCTTTGCAACTTGACCGTATCCCATAATGCCTTGATTTGTGGCAAACTCATTTCTGATTCACCTGACAACAACCACTCAGCTATAAATGCTGCAACATTCGGATATTCGACTTTGACAGCCTGCGCATTATCCAGCCATTCAGAAATAGCGCCCGTTTCAATCTCATCCATCACCGAGCCATAATTTAATTGCTGCAATGCGGCTGCATTGGAAATTTGCTCCATTTGTCCCGCCAGCGGTTTTACCAGTATTTTTTTACCCAGTTGCAAAGCTTCGCTCAACAATTCAAAGCCAGCATTGCTGATAACGCCATTACAATCATCTAAATCATTCTGAAATTGCGTCCTGGATAAGGGGTGATAAACAATATGATCGTATGGGCTTTCGAAAGCCGTCGGCGAATAAACATGGAAATCAAAATCCGTTAATGCCGCCAGGGCTTTGACAATATCGTCCGGCCATTCAAACGGTAAATATACGATTATTTTATTGGGTTTGGTCGGCTTCGTACACTTATGTGTTTCAATAATGGGTGGCAAAATGGGCTGATCAAAATGGTGCCAATGCAAGCCTAAGCCAAAACTGACCGGTGCAAACAACCGCATCACCGTTTCACTCATCCAATCGGCACCACGCTTAGGAATCGGGTATTGAAAAGCGTATTGATGACCTAACCCTAAAACCGGTTTACCCTGTTTTTTGGCTGCCCAGGCCGTAACCGGCTCGAAATCACAGATAACCCGATCATAGCCATGCAAATCCAATGACCATACATCATGAATAAAGGTAATCGGATGGCTTTGAAGCACAGTTTTTACAGGATTTATTTTGCCTTTTTCGACACTGAATGTCAGGCCTGTTCGATAGTGACAATCGCCAAATACGGCCATATCGAAATAATCGTCTTTTTCTCGTCCGCTAAACAAAAAGTCGACGTCTACGCCCGCCTTCTGTAACGCTTTCACCATACAACGCGCTCGCGTAATATGTCCATTACCTGTGCCTTGTACGCCATAAAATATTTTCATGCGACAAACCCCGTCAAGACAGACATGGCAACACCAGAACCTAACACCATTCCCATCAAGGTATCGGTTGGAAAATGGACACCTAGAATCACCCTGGAAAGAGCTACCAGCATGGCCCACAACAATAAAGGCAGGAATAAAACAGGGAGAAACCAGGCCACAATCGTCGCCACCATAAAGGCGGCAGATGAATGTCCCGAGGGAAAGCTGAATAAGTCGGAGGGCACCACAAGACTTTTATACCCCCGTAACGCCTGCTGAGGCCTGTTACGCTTGAAACTGTTCTTCAATACAAAATAAATCGGCCTTTCGATCAAAAAGGCCAGAAATAATGCCTTTAAAAACAGACTGTCAGCCCCTTGCACTACAAACAGACCCAGTCCAAGCAGAGCATATAAATGACCATCACCGGTTTTAGAGACATAAAAGGCCAAAGGGCTCAATGTCTTATAGCTTGGTGATTGAATTAAGCTATTGAATAGCTTGACATCGGCATTATGAACAGTATCAATCAGCTTCATCTCATCCTCTCTTTTCATACATTTATTCATGAAAACAGCTTAAGTCATGTTCATGACAAAACGATGACGCTAATTTGACAATATTATGTCAATCGAGAGGTAAACGCATAGATGGTATCTTATGCCATTGAGCACAAAAAAAGGGCGTAGCGGTTATAAACCCGCCACGCCCTTTCCTGGTCAAGGCACTTGAATCTATGTGCCTTGAATGACGATATTGGGAAATTTATGACTATAATCTTTGCTCCTCAAGGCTAATTTTGCCGCCATTTTCCGAGCAATGCTTTTATAGATTTCAGCGGCTCGGCTATCAGGGTCTGCCACGACAGTAGGTCGTCCTGAGTCGACATATTGCCGAATTTTTATATCCAGTGGCAACTGCCCTAACAGCTCAACCTGATTTTTTTCCGCCATTGTCTGGCCACCGCCTTCACCAAAAACAGGCTCTTCATGGCCGCATTGACTACAAATATGAACACTCATATTTTCAATAATACCCAAAACCGGGACATTGACTTTATTAAACATCGCCAAACCACGCTGAGCGTCAAGCAAGGCAATATCCTGTGGGGTTGTGACAATCACAGCGCCACTGACCGGAATTTGTTGTGATAAGGTAAGCTGAATATCTCCCGTGCCGGGTGGCAAATCAATAATCAGGTAATCGATATCTTTCCAGTTAGTATCCTTCAACAGCTGTTGCAGTGCATTGGTTACCATCGGCCCCCGCCATATCATCGGCTGATCTTCATCAATCAGATAACCGATAGACATCGTTTGCAGACCATAGGCTATTTTAGGCTCCATGGTTTTGCCATCTTCGCTGGCAGGATAGCCTGTCAACCCCAGCATGGTTGGGATACTCGGACCATAAATATCGGCATCAAGAATACCGACATTAGCCCCTTCTGCAACCAGCGCCAGCGCCAGATTGACAGCGGTGGTCGATTTTCCCACGCCGCCTTTACCGGATGCCACGGCAATAATGTTTTTAACATTCGGCAAGGGTTTTAAGGATTGCTGTACACTATGTGTCGCAATATCAGAGTGGATATCCAGCTCGATTTGACTCAGCCCTGGAATAGCCTGAAGCGTTTTTTCAATTGTCTGCTTTAGCTCGGGAATAAAGCTTTTTGCAGGATATCCCAGCTCGATTTCAACACGAGCCTTTTCGTCAGTCACATCAATCGCCTTGACTGAATTGGAACTCACCAGATCCCGACCGGTATTGGGATCGACTATGGTTTTTAATTGATTCTCGATATCCTGAGAACTGACTGCAGCCATATAAAACTCCTGTATTTTTAAAATATTTGAATAACTTTTAATGTACAGAATACCGCAGAAGACAGCAAATAACCAAGTCTTTTACTCAGGAATTAAGTTTCCACTTAATTCCGCCGGTAACGCCGATAGCGTCGCTGCGGCTTCAACCGCTTCAACTTAAGCTTTTGTTGCCGGATTTCGGTTTCACTGAGTAACTGAAAAATATCAGCCGGCATTCCATCTGGCAGTTCAACGACCGTATAATCTGACTTAATATCAACTCGCGTAATCCGTTTAATATCAACGCCAGACTCCTGCACCAAAACCTGCTTAATTTCACCTGCACTCACCCCATGCTGTGATCCAACATGCAGCCGATAACGCACGCTTTTAGGTAAAGCAGGCCTGATAACGGGAGGTTTGTTTATATTTTTATGTTGAGTGCTCTTAGAGCATTCCGGGCTTTGAAACAACCCGGGAGAGACAAGATAGAGCAACGCCGCTGCACAGTCTTCCTGTGACACATTCAATTGCTCCTCAAGCTGGGCCAAAAAAAGTTTTTGCTGTTGCAAATCCTTATCTTTAAGCACATTTTCCAGCCGTTTTTTAAGCTTTTGCTGCTTTTTTTCTCCCGCTTGCATGCCTACCTTATCCGTCAAATCCGATCCAGATAAATTTCAACAAAAGCTTCATCGCGCAAGCGCCTGAGCCATAAATTGGTTTCTTCATCCATTTTTTGTTTGCGAATTTCTGCTCTGACCTTATTCTTCTTGAATTCAAGGCTGTCATCTTGCTGCTCCCGGCCCAACACCTGAATGATATGCCAGCCAAACTGCGTTTGGACAGGTTCGCTGATTTCCCCGATTTTCAACTTGTTCATAGCCGCTTCAAATGGCGGTACTAAAACACCCGGCCCCACCCATCCGAGATCGCCTCCTTTAATGGCCGAGCCTTTATCATCAGAATGAGCGCGAGCAAGCGCTGCAAAATCATCACCATCTTCGATCCGGCGCTTTAATGCGCGTAAACGTTTTTGCGCTTCTTTATCGTCAATCAACTCATTGGTTTTAATTAAAATATGCCGCACATGCGTCTTGGTAATCACATGTTTATTCAGCCCTTGCATATCCAGTATTTTAATAATATGGAAACCACTCGGGCTACGGAGGGGGTCTGACACATCACCTTTTTTCATTTTAGTGACGATATCGACAAACAAAGTCGGCACCTGACTCACCGTCCGCCAGCCGAGGTCACCGCCTTTCAGGGCATTGGCACCATCAGAGACTGCAATGGCTTTTTGCTTAAAATCAGCACCTTCACGCAATTCTTTAACCACCCGTCGTGCTTTGTCCAACGCTTTTTGAATCGCTGTTGCCGAGGCCGCTTCCGAAATCGCGATTAAAATATGTCCCAATCGATATTTAACCTTTTCCTGCCCGACATCCCCTTGAGTTTCCAGAAAATGCGCCACCTCCCTATCGGTCACTTTAATCCTGGAGCCTATTTCCCGGGCATGAAGCTGATTGATGATAATTTCTTTACGAATAGAGTTTTGAAAATCGGCAAAATTCATGCCCTGACTTTCCAGTTGCTGACGAAATTGCTCAACATCCATACCATTTCTGGCTGCAATATCGGCGATGGCATTCCTCAGCATTTCATCACTGACATGAATACCGATAGTTTTGGCACGCTGTAATTGCAGGCGTTCTAAAATCAGACGCTCTAAAACTTGCTTACGCAACACAAAATCTGGCGGAATCATAACCTGATTCGCCTTAAGCCTTTGTTTGATTGACTCTGTCTCACGGCTTAACTCACTATCGAGAATAACATCTCCCTCAACTACGGCGACAATCCTGTCGAGTATTTCCGCCTGCACAGAACTGATTTGCAGCAAACCAAGCAATAAAAATAAGGCAATAAATATTTTTTTCAGCATTTTTTATCTTCCCCGTCTACGGTATCCGGGTAAATTCTTTTCCAGAAATTGATCGACTTTATCGCCGAAACGGGTCAACCCTTTCAGTTCGAGTTGAACAAACACGGCATAATCCTGCGTAGCTGCCGTTGAATTACTGACATTATTCAAAAACTGCCGCCCGAGTACACTGAAGCGCCAGCAACAACTCTCTTTTTCCAAGCCAATAAAACTTTCAACAGTTTTACCGTATTTGACAGAATACTGCCATCGACCCACGGCAAACCAGTTATCAGATAACGGCCATTTGATTGAAAAATCAGTCTGATTAATAGTCGTTGGCCGCAGCGGATTATCACGTCGATAGCGATATCCTAAGTTGATAATTTTACCGGGCAGATCGCGATAGCGTATAGTGCCATTGAAACGGGTAAAATCACTGCTGTATGGATTCCATTGCACACCTGACGTGACCGACAAATGATCGCTCATTTGACTGCTGACTTCTGCAATGACATTCGATAAGCTATCCGTTTCCGGCTGTGTTCCACGTAACAATACTTCACGGTTACGAAAATAAAAGATCTCACCAATATTAAATTTCAAATATTCCCGCCCTGTCTTCTCATCCAATAAGCGCGAAGTCAATGCCAGGGTCACTTGATTGGCATCCTGTATCCGGTCTGGTCCATTAAAGCGGTTTTCCCGAAACAGACTGTTGAAATTAAGATCATACAAAGAGGTATCGAAGAGCGGAATATTACTCTGATCAACTTTTGGAATATACAGATAAAAGGCGCGCGGTTCCAGTGTATGACGCAAATTGCTTTGTCCTAAATTAAAGCCCCGTTCAAAAAACAAACCCATATCGACAGAAGAAATGGGAACCACCCGGCTGATATCAGCTTGTTGTCCCGGTGTCAGGTTTTCCAGCATATATGAGGTATAGGCGACAGAAAACTTAGGCTTCACAAAACCACTGTTTGTTTGCCACGGAAAACTGACCGATGGCAACAGATGAACCCTGTGTCCGCTGATACGGCTGCTCTGGTAAAAATAGGTATATTGATTCTGCATCGCCAGTTGCAGAGGCATATCATTAAACCTGTGCTGCAAATCCAACTGCACTTGTGGAAATTTTCGATAGGGTTTGGACGTGTCGGCAATACTTCTATCGATGGTTTGATAGTTTTCGACCCGGGCGACAAAATTCAGCCAATTTTTCCGATAACGAATATCGGCGATACTGCGGAGCTGCCGTGTATTGGAAAAACCCAAGGCATTGTTCAAATCATTGAAATAGTCTTTGTCTGACACATAGTTAAGATCAATATTTGATGTCAAATTCGGCATAATCTGCGATTGCGCCTTAAAGCCGCCGCCATAACGCGGCTTGTTCCGCAAACGATCATAGGGGACAAATTCAAGATTGACATCGCCTTTCGTCCAATGTGTCAGAAAGCGAAAATTTGTCCGCAGCATGCCGCCCCGCCTTGCCATATAACGCGGAGTCACCGTCATATCGTAATTAGGCGCGATATTCCAATAATAGGGCACCTCCAGATCCAGACCGTTTTTTTCATTACTGCCAAAAGTCGGCGCCAGAAATCCCGATAAACGGCGATCGTCCAACGGGAAAGAAATATAAGGCGTATATAAGAAAGGTACGCCCTTGAACTCCAGCCAGGCATTTTTGGCCGCGCCCTTACCTGTTTTCTTGTTCATTTTCACCCGTTCGGCATGGATTATCCAATCCTGATTACCCGGTTTGCAACTGGTGAATGAGGCTTCGCTGTAGCGCGACAAAAATCTGTTATCCCGGTAAACCACATTGGCTGAGCCCCGAATTGGCCCTGATGGCGAAATAAACAAGGCATGACGCAAACGCGCCTCATCGGTTTTCAGCTTCATGTTAATCGCGTCACTATACAGCGCCAGATCCTGTTCTGAATAATACACATTACCTTGCGCATCCAGCGTTTCCGAAACACTGTTATAACTGGCCATATCGGCCTGAATGTGTTGATCGGCACGGGTTATATCGACATTGCCATAAAAACTGGTCACCTCCTTGTCAAACACCTCGGAATAATCTGCATGTACATCCATCGGTGCATTTTCACGCTGCGGTTCAGGCAGGCTCCGTGTGCTGGCAGGCGATGGTCCTTGACAGTTCATCCACGGGTCATAAGGCAACTGGGCCTGCAACGTTCTGAATATCTCTTCCTGCCTGAAATCATAAGCCGGAGCAAACCAGCCACTTCGCACACCCTCATTGTCAACGACACGTGCCTGCCCTTTAGGATCAAACCCTTTTAAGCTGCAACGCCAGGTTTCATTTTCAGGGTCGGGCTGACAACTCCAGCCCGGCCGCCGGTTGATGATGCCGGGTGGCTGATGATAAACCGGCTTGAATTCGGTCTCAGCCACCGCCATCTGCCTGGCTGTCGATTTTGTTTGCGATTGCACGTCAGCCTGATCCGACCGCGGTTTTTCAGCTGCCTTTTTGTGTTCAGTTTTAGCTGCATTATCACCCTGACAAACCCATTCGCCATCCATGCCCTGCTCGCAATTCCAAACATTATTGTCGGCAATGATACTTTGCGTATTCAGCAGTAAGCTTAAAATGAGTAATCGGCGAAATGACATGAATAAACGGCTTTGTGGCGTAATGGCATAAAAATAGACTAGAATGGCGGGC
>CAYUAE010000062.1:0-11652 GCA_964442675.1 uncultured Methylomarinum sp. | reverse complement strand
CCGCAGCAATCTCAAAATTCATGACATCGCCGGCATAGTTTTTTACGATAAACAGGACACCGCCTCCATTTTCGACTGATTGGGCTGCTGCCAGCATCTGATCAGGTGTGGGCGAGGTGAAGATTTGTCCAGGGCAGGCGGCATCCAGCATACCCAGGCCGACAAAACCAGTATGTAAAGGCTCGTGGCCGGAACCGCCGCCGGAAATCAACGCTACTTTTCCGGTGCTGGTTGCAGTTTTGCGCGTGACAAAAGTGGGATTGTTATGTAACTGAATAATATCGGCATGTGCTTTGGCGAACCCCAGAATGCTTTCGTCAAGCAAACTGCCTACATCATTGATAAGTTTTTTCATGCTGGCGACTCCATTATTTTTGATTATGGCAATGGTAGCTTTTGTTATGAGCTTATTCAAATAGCTATTTATTTTGACTCTTTTATCAATGCCTTGGTGATATCACGAATGTCAGACATGATCCATGTTGGTTGGTAATCAACTTTTTTCAGGTCATTTTCTGTGGAAATACCGGTCAGCACCATCAGGCTGCGAATGCCGGTATTTACAGCGCCCAATATATCGGTGTTCAAGCGGTCGCCGATGGCGATGGTTTGAGCCGGGTGGGCATTGAGTAATGTCATGGCCTGTTGATACATAATAGCTTGCGGTTTACCTATCAAGGTGGGTTTAATGCCGGTAGCCGTCTCCAATGCTGCTAAAATGGCGCCATTGCCATGGGTGATACCATGTTCGGTTGGTAATGTAGTATCGCCATTAGTACCGATAAATTGAGCGCCGGCACGAATATTAAGCGTTGCTGTTGCCAGTTTGTCCCAGGATAAAGTCTTGTCCAGTCCACAAACAACAATATCTGCACCGATTGATGAGCCGTTTCCTTTTACATCGTAAAGTCCGGTCAGGATAAATCCCTGTTTTTCCAGTGGTTCTCTGGCGCCATTTTCACCAATGACAAAAACCCGGGTAATGCTGGGGTCATATTGTTTTGCAAGATAATTTGCTGTGGCCATTCCCGAAGTCAATATTTCATTGGCCGCAATGCTAACCCCCATGCAACTGAATTTGCTGACATATTGTTCGGCCGTCATACCGGCATTGTTGGTGGCCAGGATGAAAGGGATTTGCAGTTTCCTTAAGGTAATAAAAAACTCTTTCAGTCCTGGTAATGGCCTGACGCCGCGCCATAAGACGCCATCCATATCAATTATCAATGCATTAATGTTAGAAAAAGAGGTCATGGTGTTGTTTCTCTGTGTTGAAGTATGATACGTTTCACATCTGACACTGGAAGCAGGCATTGAAAATATTTTATTAAAAACAGCCGAATTGGCTGCCGCCGGTTCGTCAACTGTGTGTTGATGGGCTTTGTGTCGCTGGGAATGATAATTATTCTATCAAATTTTTAACATACAGTTATGCTGGTAGATTGACATTAACCCTCTAACTGTTTTAGAGTTTACCGTTAGCTAGTAAATTTTATGTTTAAACAATAACTGTAACAAACGGAGCATATAATATGGCAACACCATTAATTCAAATGGCTTTAGATTCACTGGATTTTGATGCAACGGTCGCCTTGGCTGAACAGGTTGCGCCTTATGTCGATATATTCGAAATTGGTACGCCTTGCATTAAATACAATGGTATCAAGCTGGTTGAAGAATTAAGAGCACGTTTTCCAGAGCATCTGTTATTAGTTGACTTAAAAACGATGGATGCGGGTGAATACGAAGCAACACCTTTCTATGCAGCAGGCGCTGATATTTGTACGGTACTGGGCGTTTCTGGTATGGCGACTATTAGTGGTGTTATCAAAGCGGCGAAAGCGCATAATGCAGAAGTTCAGATTGACTTGATCAATGTACCTGATATTGCAGAATGTGCAAGAGAAGGCGCGGCGGCAGGTGCACAGATTGTCGGTGTTCATACTGGATTGGATGCACAGGCTGCAGGCCAGACGCCATTTGGTGATTTACAAACTATCGCCAGCTTGGGTCTGGATGTTCGTATTTCAGTTGCGGGCGGTATCAAACAAGCCACAGTTCAACAAGTTGTTGAAGCGGGTGCTGACATCATCGTTGTCGGTGCGGCTATTTATGGTGCGCCTTCTCCGGCTGAGTCTGCGCGTGAAATTCGTGAATTGGTTGATGCTGCAGGAGTGTAAGCGATGTGGCAAAAAGAGAATCAAAAATTAGTCATTAATAAAATTTCTGAAATTCTGGATGCAACTGATGAGTCATATCATGACAAGTTAGTGAAGATGTTCGATGAAGCCAACCGGATTTTTATTTCTGGCGCTGGGCGTTCGAAATTAGTCGGTAATTTTCTGGGTATGCGTTTGATGCATAGCGGATACACTGTCTATATGGTTGGTGAAATTGTTACACCAAGTATTCAAGCCGGTGACCTGTTAATTGTGATTTCAGGCTCAGGTGAAACAGAGCAACTGATTTCATTTGCCAAGAAAGCTAAGTCAGTGGGCGCTAAAGTCGTTTTGATTTGTTCAAGAAAAGAATCAACAATAGGCGATTTAGCCGATGCTGTTTTCCAGATTGGTAAAGAGGAGCTTTACGAGAAAGTCAAAGGCATGCCAATGGGAACAGTTTTTGAATTGTCAACGCTGTGTTTTCTTGAGGCTATCGTAGCGCATATGATCTGGGAAAAAGGTATCCCGGAAGAAAAAATGAGAGAAAGACACGCTAATATGGAATGATTAGCATGGCTGTCGGTGCATTGAAAATACATCGGCAGCCTCCTGCGCTTGATTTATCAAATTTATAAAAACAAACAGCATTGCTGTTTGCAAAAAATATATAGGAGTAGAACCGTATGGCTTCGCGTCGTAAATTAGCAAATGCAATCCGTGCTTTAACCATGGATGCAGTCCAAAAAGCAAAATCAGGCCACCCTGGCGCACCTATGGGAATGGCGGATATTGCTGAAGTTTTATGGAATGATCACTTAAAACATAACCCGAAAGATCCAAAATGGGCAGATCGTGATCGGTTTATTTTGTCGAACGGTCATGGCTCGATGTTACTTTATTCATTGTTACATTTGACCGGCTACGACCTGCCAATGGAACAGTTGAAATCATTCCGTCAGTTGCACTCACAATGTGCAGGCCATCCTGAGTATGGCTATGCGCCCGGCATTGAAACGACTACAGGTCCTTTAGGTCAAGGGATTGCAAATGGTGTTGGTTTTGCGATGGCTGAAAAGCTGATGGCGCATCAATTCAACAAGCCAGGGCATGAAATCGTCGATCATTACACTTATGTGTTCATGGGCGATGGATGTTTAATGGAAGGTATTTCACATGAAGCCTGTTCCTTGGCGGGAACCTGGGGATTGGGAAAACTGATTGCATTCTGGGATGATAACAATATTTCAATTGATGGACATATTGATGCCTGGTACACAGATGACACTGTCAAGCGCTTTGAAGCCTATAACTGGCATGTTGTGTCTGTCGATGGACATGATCCTGAAGCAATCAACGCGGCTATCGAAGAATCCAAAAAAGTAACCGATAAGCCATCACTGATTTGTTGTAAAACGATTATTGGGTTTGGATCACCTAACAAATCAGGCAGCCATGACTGTCATGGTGCAGCTTTGGGTGAAGAAGAAGTTGCATTGACTCGCAAAGAGCTGGGTTGGGATTACGAGCCTTTTGAAATTCCTGAAGATGTTTATGAAGGTTGGGATGCAACGGCTAAAGGCGCTAAGGTTGAAGGCGAGTGGAATGAAAAATTTGCTGCCTATGAAAAAGAGTATCCTGAGTTAGCGGCAGAATTCAAACGTCGTATGGCGGGTGATCTTCCGAATGATTGGGAACAGGCTGCGGCGAATTTGATTGCCGATATGAATGCTAAGAAAGAGAGTTTAGCGACACGTCAGGCATCACAAAAATGCATTGCCGCATTAGCACCGACATTACCTGAGTTCATTGGCGGCTCGGCTGACTTGACAGGCTCTAACCTGACAAGCTGTGATAGCTTCACGCATGTTGATGGTAAAAAACCAGGTAACTACATCTCTTATGGGGTGCGTGAATTTGGTATGTTCGCCATTATGAATGGAATGGCTCTGCATGGTGGTTTATTGCCTTATGGTGGAACATTCCATATGTTCTCCGATTATGCGAAAAGTGCATTACGGATGGCGGCATTGATGAAAATCCGCACAATTGCTGTATTGACACATGACTCTATTGGTCAGGGTGAAGATGGTCCAACGCATCAGCCGATCGAAAATACAGCAGCAATGCGTTTGATTCCAAATATGGATGTCTGGCGTCCTGCGGATACGACTGAAACAGCCGTTTCCTGGGTCATGGCGGTTGAGCGTATGACAGGTCCCACCAGCTTGGTATTGACACGTCAAGGTGTTCCTTTTATTGAAAGAACCGATGAGCAAATTGCGGCTATTCGTAAAGGGGCTTATGTGATTTCTGAAGCGAATGGCACACCTGATGTGATTATTATTGCAACTGGCTCTGAGGTCAATTTAGCTATTAAAGCAAAAGAGGCGTTAGCTTCTGATGGTGTCAATGCACGTGTTGTTTCTATGCCATCAACGAATGTTTTTGATCGTCAGGATCAAGCTTATAAAGATAGCATTTTAATTCCAGGTGTTAAGCGTGTTGCGGTTGAAGCCGGTGTGACCGATTACTGGTATAAGTATGTTGGTTTAGATGGTGGTGTCGTAGGCATTGATACCTTTGGTGAATCTGCACCAGGTGCGGTTGTTATGGAACATTTTGGCTTTACCGTTGAGAATGTGGTAAAACATGTGAAAGATGTTTTGTAAATAACAGCAAATACAAAAACGTATTAACGCATTCCATTAGCGACGAGACTATTAATACCTGATAAGTGTTAGTAGTCTCTCGTTAACAACATATAGGTGAATATGGTGAAAAACTTATTTCTTACAAAAGGCACATTAGCAGCTATGTTGTTAGTGAGTCCTTTAATGGCTCAGGCAGCATCAGATGAATATCCCGCAGCGGATTTTCAACCTAAGGTTTTATATAGTGATTCGGATTATAAACATTCTGAGTCAGCAGCATCATCATTTTCTTCAGGTCAAACAGAAGCTGACCCGAATTATCCAGCAGCGGCTTTTAAGCCTAAGGTTGTTTATCAAGATCCAAACTATGAGCATAAAGCCGATAAAATAGAATCCGTTTCTACACGATCGACTTCTTCTTCATCTGCTGTAGAGTCTTCATCAGATTCGACAAGTACAGTGGCTACAAAAGAAGAAAGCTCAGATCAAACGATGCTGATTGCTGTTGTGGCATTGGCTGTTGCCGGTTTCTTTTTTTATCGGAAAAAAGCAGGCGCGCCATCAACGCCTTCTTCAGCACCTCGTGCGCGAGCTTCAAGACCAGCGCCTAAAGCGAGCACTGAAGCCGCAGAAGGTGTAACTCGTGTTGAAAGATATTTAGCTAAAAAGCAACCTAAAGAAACCCGTGTTTCTAAATATTTAGCGAAAAAACAACAATCTTTGCCGACAACAGGTGTTGCAAAATATCTGGCAAAGCAGGTCGTTCGTACACGTAAGTTAGCTGAAGAAAATGCAACGGGTGTTGAGAAATACCTGCGCAAAAAGAAAGGCTAGATTTAGGTCGTTACAAATAAAGATAATATCCCCCCAGAGAGCAGCTTATCCTGGGGGATGTTATATTCAACAAGATTTCCTTTACTTGCCAATGAAAGGGCAAGCGCAGATTTCGGATTTAACCCACTCATAGACTCGGCTTTCCTTTTTGTAAAATCAATCAAATGTTATCATTTAAAGGTAGCTTGATTCACGTCCAAAAGCTTGCAGAGTGGGGTCTTAAAGTATAGATTTCAGTTACCGTTCCATCTGGTAACGACATGAATTTTTAACAATAATAGATAGGTATTTATATTATGGCAAAGAACTTACTTGAACAACTGAGTGAAATGACTGTAGTTGTTGCAGATACAGGTGATATTGAAGCAATAGAAACATTTAAGCCACGTGATGCAACGACAAATCCGTCTTTGATTACGGCTGCCGCACAAATGCCACAATATCAAGGTATTGTTGATGATACGTTGAAATCGGCGAGAGAAGAATTAGGTGCGAGCGCATCCGCTGAAGAAGTGGCTTCATTAGCCTTTGAAAAACTGGCTGTTTCTTTTGGCTTGAAAATCCTTGAAATTATTCCGGGTCGTGTTTCAACAGAAGTTGATGCGAGATTGTCATATGATACCGAAGGCACGATTCAAAAAGGTCGTGATATCATCGCCCAGTATGAAAAAGCGGGCATTTCAAAGGATAGAATTCTGATTAAAATTGCGGCAACCTGGGAAGGCATTAAAGCTGCCGAAGTCTTGGAAAAAGAAGGCATCCATTGTAACCTGACATTATTGTTCGGTTTGCATCAAGCCGTTGCCTGTGCTGAAGGTGGTATTACCCTGATTTCTCCGTTTGTAGGTCGTATTTTAGACTGGTATAAGAAAGAAACCGGCCGTGATTCATATCCGCCTGCAGAAGATCCGGGTGTTGTTTCAGTAACTACAATTTACAACTACTACAAAAAATTCGGTTATAAAACTGAGGTTATGGGAGCTAGCTTCCGTAATATCGGCGAAATTACAGAATTGGCCGGCTGTGATTTATTGACAATTGCACCAGCATTATTGGCTGAGTTGAAATCAACTGAAGGTGTGTTGGAAAGAAAACTGGATCCAGCTAAAGCGGCTACTATGGATATTGAAAAGCTGTCAATCGATAAAGCCACTTTCGATAAAATGCACGAAGAAAACCGTATGGCATCTGATAAATTATCAGAAGGTATTGAAGGATTTTCAAAAGCATTAGAAACGCTGGAAAAATTATTAGCCGATCGTTTGGCTGAAATAGAAGCGTAAAACCATAAAAATCACTTATCTTTCAAAAGAGATGATCCCTATGCCACATCGTATCCTGGTGATACGGTGTGGCTATTTCTATCAGGATATTTCAAAAAATGACACAAAAATTATCTGAAATTGTTAAACCCGGTGTAGTTACGGGTGATGATGTACAAAAGATTTTCGAATTCTGTAAGCAAAACAAGAGTGCATTACCTGCGGTCAATATCATCAGCTCAGATACTATCAATGCGGTATTAGAAGCGGCAGCTCAGGCAAATTCACCTGTTTTTATTCAGTGTTCAAACGGTGGCGCTGCTTTTTATGCGGGTAAAGGATTGCCTGCTGAAGGCCAACGTAATTCAGTATTAGGCGCTATTTCTGCTGCATTGCATGTTCATAACCTGGCTGAACATTATGGCGTGCCGGTTATTTTACATACTGATCACTGTGCGAAAAAACTGCTGCCATGGATTGATGGTCTGCTCGATGCAGGTGAAAAACACTTTGCGCAGACAGGTCGTCCATTATTCAGTTCTCATATGATTGATCTTTCAGAAGAAAGTCTGGAAGAAAATATCGAAATCTGCGCAAAATATCTGGAGCGCATGTCAAAAATGGACATGACGTTGGAGATTGAATTAGGTTGCACCGGTGGTGAAGAAGATGGCGTTGATAATAGCGATATGGATCAATCCATGTTATATACTCAGCCTGAGGAAGTTGCTTACGCCTATGAAGAGTTAAGCAAAGTGAGCCATCGTTTTACCATTGCCGCATCTTTCGGGAATGTTCATGGCGTTTACAAACCAGGTAATGTTAAATTGACACCAACTATTTTACGAGACTCACAAAAATTTGTTTCTGAAAAATATGGTGTGCCAGAAAATACCTTGAATTTTGTATTCCATGGCGGTTCAGGTTCTTCACCGGAAGAAATTGCCGAATCTATCAGTTACGGCGTTATCAAAATGAATATTGATACGGATACGCAATGGGCTGCCTGGGAAGGTGTCATGAATTATTACAAGGAGCATGAAGCTTATCTTCAGGGACAGATTGGTAATCCGACAGGTGATGATGCACCGAATAAGAAATACTATGATCCGCGTGTTTGGCAACGTGCCGGCCAGGTTAACATGGTAAAACGGATCGTAAAAGCATTTGAAGACTTGAATGCCTTGAATTTACTGTAACGGTAACAATTTTACGATTTAAATAAAAAGGCTGGTTCAGCGAAAGTTGAGCCGGCCTTTTTTGAGTGCGCTATATTAACAACTAGGGATTTATGCTATGTCAGGAAAAATGACATTGACGCAATTTATTTTGGAACAACAACGCGCTTTGCGAGGTGTTTCGGGTGATTTCAGTTTATTATTGAATGATATTGCTTTAGCCTGTAAAAAAATATCGTATCGCGTCAATCAGGGTGATTTAATCGGTATTCTGGGTAATGCAGAAACGGAAAATGTACAAGGCGAAGTACAAAAAAAACTGGATATTATTAGTAATGAAATTATGATCGATGCCTTAAGCTGGAACGGACATCTGGCAGGCATGGCTTCAGAAGAAAATGAAGATTGGGTGAGGCTGCCTGAAGGTGCACCTCGTGGAAAGTATCTGGCGTTATTTGATCCATTGGATGGCTCATCGAATATTGATTTGAATTTAACGGTTGGGACGATATTCTCAATATTGCGCTATGAAGGTGAAAAAGAGCCTTCGGTAAATGATTTTTTGCAAAAGGGTAGTCAGCAGGTGTGCGCTGGTTTTGTGCTCTATGGCCCATCGACCATTATGGTATTGACAACCGGGCAAGGGGTTAATGGCTTTACTCTGGACCAGACTGTAGGGGAGTTTTATTTGACCCATAAGGATATGAAAATTGCTGAAGAGTGTAGTGAATTTGCCATTAACATGTCGAATCAGCGATTTTGGGAGCCGGCGGTCAAGAAGTATGTGGATGAATGTGTTTTAGGCGAGGATGGCCCTAGAAACAAGAATTTTAATATGCGCTGGATTGCCTCGCTGGTAGCTGAGGTATATCGGATTTTGACCCGTGGCGGTGTCTTTATGTATCCTTATGATATGAAAAATCCAAACCAGGCCGGGCGCCTCAGATTGATGTATGAGGCTAATCCTATGGCGTTTATCGTTGAACAGGCGGGCGGTGCGTGTCATACCGGGCGACAACGAATCCTGGATATTCAGCCGGAAGGTATTCATCAACGGGTGCCTTTGATATTGGGATCAAAAAAAGAAGTAGAACGTATCGTTTCTTATCATCAGCAACAGGAATAATCTATGGATACATTACAGGCAATTGAAAACAGGCGTTCGGTAAAAGTTTATGACCCTTCGTTCCAGATCAGTGATGAAGAAACACGAAAGTTATTATCGTTAGCTATGCTGTCACCGACAGCCTTTAATATTCAACATTGGCGTTTTGTTGTGGTCAAAGACAACGTTCTGCGAGAAAAAATTCGTGCGGCAGCCTGGGATCAACCCCAAGTCACCGATGCCTCATTATTGATTGTGTTGTGCGCCGATATTAAGGCGTGGGAAAAGCAACCTGAACGCTATTGGCGGAATGCGCCTAAAGAAGCGCAGGATTATATTTTGCCGGCTATTCAACAATATTATCAAGGTAAACCCCAGGTTCAGCGCGATGAAGCAATGCGCTCATGTGGTATTGCTGCGCAAACGATTATGTTAGCAGCCAAAGCCATGGGGTATGATTCCTGTCCAATGGATGGCTTTGATTTTGATGATGTTGCGGAAATGATCAATCTGCCGGATGATCATTTGATTTCGATGTTCGTTGTCGTGGGTAAAGCACTAAAACCGGCTAATCCACGTCCGGGGCAGCTGGATTATTCTGAGGTCGTTATCGAAGATAATTTCGGCTTTTAGTGTGTTTATGGGGAGAGAAGGTATGAATAAAAATAAAAAAACTTATTTTTTAACGACAATGTTCTCAATCGCTCTGATAGGTCATGCAGAGGCGGCATCAGATAATATGCATCAGCTTTATCAGGATAATTGCGCCAGTTGTCATGGTTCGGATCATGGTGGTTATTTAGCACCTGCGTTGAATAAAGAGACATTGAAGGGACGCAGTCCAACTGCATTGCGAACGCTGATCATGACTGGCAGCTTCGAAACCTTGATGCCGCCTTTCTATGGCAAGCTCAGCGATGATCAGATTCGGGCGATGGTTAAGCATTTACAGAGTACGCCAAAATTGCCTAATCCGGCCTGGACCATCAATGATATGAAAGCATCATTGCAAGTTTATATTAAAGATGAATCAACCTTGCCCGAACGACCGCAATATGCCATTGATGATATGGATGACTTGATCGGTGTTGCCGCGCGTGGAAAATATGGGCGCGGAAGTGGGTCGAAGGCAGTTTTTATCAACAGCAAAACCCATCAGGTTGTTGGTGAAATTCCAACTGGAACCGCGGCGCATATTATTGATTTCAATCCGGCGAATCCGCGTTGGGCTTACGTTAAAACAGATACCGCTGAAATTTTTAAGGTTGATCTTTACTCGATGAAGGCGGTTCGTAGTATCAAAACAGGTTTTAATGGGCCGGGAATGGGGGTTTCTAGGGATGGAAAGTACATCATGGCCGGTTCATTCGTACCCCATAACGCGGTCATTCTTGATGCGGATACTCTTGAGCCATTAAAAACATTTGAATTGGAAGGCATAGACCCGGATGGTAATTTTGTATCTTCCGATTCAGGCATGATTATCGGCACGCCGTATGCCGATATTTTTGCCATTGCTTTGGAAAATGCAGGGCAGGTTTGGATTGTCGATTTAAAAGATGGCTTTCCAGTGACCAAAATCAAAAATGTCGGCCGTCATTTGCATGATGCCTTCTTGACGCATAAAGGTCGTAAGCTGATGGTAGCGTCTTATGATGACAGTATTGTTGCAGCGATTGATCTTGCCGAACGTAAACTCATCAAAAAATTGCCGGCTGGCTGTGTGCCACATGTTGGCGGTGGCGCCGCAGTTAAGGTTGACGGGCGTGTTTTAGGATTTGGCACTAATTTTGGAACCTGCGATAAAACTGTAGTCAGTGTTTGGGATCTGGATACGATGGAAGTGATCAAACAAGTTCCTGTTTCAGGTGGAACCGAATCACCTGCCGCACATGCTAATGCGCCGTATGTCGCGGTGGATATTATCAGTAAGGACAGACGCGCTCGGACAATTCAATTGATCGACAAAAAAACCTTAGAGGTCGTCAAAACATTGGATGTTGGTGGGCATGCTTATTTTCCAGAATATAGCGCCGATGGTAAATTTCTCTATGTCAGTGCCGGTTATTCAGGCGATGAAGTCGTTGTCTATGATGCATTCTCATTGAAAAAAGTAGCCAGCATTCCTATGGAAAGTCCGGCGGGTATTTTTTCGCATGGCAGGGTGAAATATATGACGCGAGGCTTGTCTCCGGATGAGATGGAGTGATTATGAATAAGCTACTTTGCAGTATATTATTTTTAGTGTGGACGCCTTTCGTGCAGGCAGCAAATATTTATGCCGGTAAAATGCAAGCCCAGGCTGTTTGCTCTCAATGTCATGGCATCAGGAATCCATCAGCAGATGCACCTTTTCCGCCTTTAGCGGGTTCTTCATCGCGTAGGGGTTGGCGGCCGCGCAGGGATTGCAGGGGTTCATCTTCTTCATCGCGCACGGGTTCTTGGCCGCACACGGGTTGC
>CAYUAE010000061.1:0-11697 GCA_964442675.1 uncultured Methylomarinum sp. | reverse complement strand
TATTTCAGCTTATTTTTTTAATAAATCACGCAATAAAACATTCAGCTTATGCACGAATGCAGACGGGTCATCGAGCTGCCCGCCTTCGCTTAAAATCGCCTGGTCAAACAGAATCTGTACAATATCGGCGAAACGATCATCATCCTGCTCTTCCTTCAGTGCCGTGACAATCTCATGCTGTGGATTGATTTCCAGAATCGGTTTGGTTCCTCCCATACCCAGCATATTCAGGTTTTGTCCGGCTTCTTTCATGATGCGTTCCATATTCAAGCTCATGTCATGCGCTTCGGTGACCAGACAGGCGGGTGAATCGGTCAAACGATGACTGACTTTGACATCCTTGATTTTATCGCCTAACACCTCTTTAATCTGCTTCAGTACCGATTCAAATTCCTTGCTGACTTCTTCCTGCTGTTTCTTCTCCTCTTCCGACTCAAATTTATCCAGATCCAGTTCACCTTTAGCAATCGATTGCAACGGTTTGCCATCAAATTCGGTCAAACTGGACACCAGCCACTCATCGATTTTGTCAGACAGTAACAGCACTTCAATGCCTTTTTTGCGGAAGATTTCCAGATGCGGACTATTTTTAGCCGCGGCAAAGCTGTCGGCCGTAATGTAATAGATTTTGTCCTGCCCTTCCTTCATGCGGCTGACATAATCTTCCAGCGACACATCCTGTTTGGGCTGGTCATTATGGGTTGAAGCAAAACGCAATAATTTAGCGATGCGCTCGCGATTTTTAACGTCTTCGATAACGCCTTCTTTCATCACATTGCCAAACTGCTCCCAGAATTGCGCGTATTTTTCAGGCTCATCCTTGGCCAACGATTCCAGCAGCCCTAAGACTTTTTTCACGGCGCCGGCTTTGATCACATTGATTTGCTTGCTTTGCTGCAATATTTCGCGCGACACGTTCAATGGCAAAGAGTTGGTATCGATCACGCCACGTACAAAACGCAAATAACGCGGCATCAATTTCTCGGCGTCATCGGTGATAAAGACTTTTTTCACATACAGCTTGACACCGTGTTTGGCATCACGATCCCATAAATCAAATGGCGCTTTAGCCGGAATATACAGCAATAATGTATATTCCACATTACCTTCCACCCGGCTATGAACATAGGCTAAGGGGTCCTGGAAGTCATGGCCGACATGTTTGTAAAATTCGTTATATTCTTCTTCGCTGATCTCATCTTTCGGTAAGGTCCACAACGCCGACGCACTGTTGACCACCTCTTCCTCAACGCGAGCCGGTGCTGTTTCATTGCCTTCGTCATCTTTTTCCGCCGGAATTTCACGATCCATCACAATGGGCACAGAAATATGGTCAGAGAACTTTTTGATGATACTGCGTAAGCGGAATTCATCCAGAAACTCATCTTCGCCGTCTTTCAGATGCAGAATCACATCGGTGCCATGTGTGGCTTTTTCGGCTGATTCCAGGGTGTATTCACCTTTACCTTCTGATTCCCAACGCACGGCTTCTTTTTCGCCCGCTTTACGCGTAATCAGCGTCACCTTGTCGGCCACGATAAAGGCAGAGTAGAAACCTACGCCGAATTGCCCAATCAGCTCACTGTCTTTAGCCTGGTCGCCGGTCAGTTTTTCGAAAAATTCTTTGGTGCCTGATTTAGCGATGGTGCCGATATGTTTTTGCACCTCTTCGCGCGTCATACCAATACCGTTATCCGACACGGTAATGGTTCTAGCATCCTTATCGACAGAGACTTTGATTTTCAGATCGCTGTCGCCTTCGTACAGACTGTCGTCGGCTAACGCCTCAAAACGCAATTTATCGATCGCATCCGAGGCATTGGAAATCAATTCCCGTAAAAAAATCTCCTTGTTGCTGTACAAGGAATGAATCATCAGGTCTAACAGATGTTTGACTTCTGTCTGAAAGCCTAAAGTTTCTTTTTCGGTTTCAACACTCATGGTTTTTCTCTTTCCTATTAAAAATAACGAATCGTTTCGCAATATGGGGTTCAATAAAAAAATTTCAAGGGTAGAAAATTATCAATCCATAACTATACTCTTCCAGGAGGCTGTCGGGTTTAGGGATTCGTAACAAGACGAGTGAAAAAATATGCGTTAAAAAGACCACAGCGGCGTTTTTTCGCCTTGATAGCACTATAAACAAATCTGATAACCTTTTTTACAGGATATGACTATTAATCTGGCTGACAAAAAAATCCTGCTGATTGAAGACAACCCTTTCATGCGTAAATCCATCTGTAGCATGCTCTATACCCTGGATATCGAGCATGTCGTCGAAGCAAGCAATGCAGGAAAAGCATTAGCCGCCATTCGCAAACGCTCTTTTGACATCATTCTGGCCGATTACAACCTGGGTGTCGGCAAAAACAGCCTGCAACTGCTAGAAGAAATCCGCACCCTGAAGCTGCTCCCTTTTAAAACCATTTTCATCATCATCTCCGGCGAACAAACGCCGCAAATGGTATTAGGTGCCATGGATGTCAAGCCGGATGAATATTTAACCAAACCCTTTAACGCGCATCAGTTATCCATCCGTCTGAAGCGTAATTTATTACTCAAACAATTGCTTTGCCCAATCAATCAGGCCGTTAGCGACAATAATTATGCCCAGGCGATACATTATTGCGATCAGCTCTTAAGCCAAAAAACGCAACACCATCTCATTCTGCTGCGTAAACGGGCGGAATTAGCGCTGGCTATCGATGATTTAAAAAAAGCCGAAGAGATTTATCTGCAAATACTGCAAAGGCGCGAACTGCCCTGGGCAAGATTAGGATTAGGCATTATTGCATTCCGCGCAGGGCGCACCGAACAAGCGATCGACGTATTTAACCGTATCTTGCAGAAAACACCTTTGTTTATGGAATGCTATGACTGGCTCAGTCAAGTCTATCAGCACATCGGCCAACCTGAAAAAGCCGAACACATATTATTAAAAGCGGTAGAACTGTCACCTAACGCCATTCTCAGACAAAAGAAGCTGGGCGCAACCGCTTATCAAAACCAGCATCTTGATCATGCAGAAAACGCTTTCAAACAAGTGATCAAATTAGGCAAAAACTCCATCCACAAAAACAGTGACGACTTTGCCGCCCTGGCAAAAACATATAACGATAATAATAAAACCCATGAGGCATTTAATGTGTTAAACGCGCTGCGCAACGAATTTAGACATGACAGCGAAGCCGAAATACGCGCCCTTTTGGTCGAGTCCGAGATTCATCTGCATCGAAAAGCCCCAAAACAGGCTGACGATTCATTAAATAAAGCCCTGCATTTAAGCCAATCTATCGAGAAAAGCCTGCCAAAAGAACTCCTGCTTGAACTCAGCAAGACCTGTTTCCTGCATAAAAAAGAATCCTTGGCGCTTGAAATCCTCAGCCCGCTGATTAAAAACCATATCGATGACGAAGGCTTTATCGCAGAAATTCAACACATGCAAAAGCAACTTGACCTCAAGGGCTTTTCAGACAATCTGATTAAACAAACCAAAAAAGAATTAATTGATCTGAATAACCGGGGTGTCACCTTATTTGAACAAGGAAAAATTGAAGAGGCGCTGAATTTGTTTGAAGATGCATTCGAGAGGATGCCGCATAATCACACGATTTTATTAAATATTATTAAAATCCAGTTGTTCAAACTAAAAACCGAAAATAATCAACATAACTATCAAAAAATTCAGAATCAGCTTCGCCTGGCTCAAGAGCTTGATATTCCACAACAGAAAATAGGTCAATTACAGATAGAAATCAACCAATTACAGCCCCAATACGAAAAGTATGCAGACTAAAAACCATTTTCCTACTCTGTTAGCGTCAACCATTCACGATATAAAAAACTCCCTGAGCGTTGTCTTGCAGCTCACTCGCATCTTCTCGACAAAATATCAGAGCGACCCCGATTTACTGCAACTGGAATTTGAAACCCATCGCATCAACAACAGCCTCATGCAATTGCTGGTACTGTATAAAATTGATCATAACAAATTTCAAGCAGATATTGATGAACACCCCGCCAGCGACATTCTGGCTGAAGTCCGCGCCCAACATATCCTGTTGCTGGAAGGTCGCCACATCAGCCTGTCGATTCAGTGTAAAGCCGACTTGCTGTTTTGTGACAACACGCTAGTATGCAACGCTCTGTCCACGCTGTTAAACAACGCACAACGTTACAGCCGCAGCAGCATTTTTTTATCCGCCTACCCCGAAGGTGATTTTATCTGCCTGGCCATAGAAGATGACGGTGAAGGTTACCCGGCCGCCATGCTGGAGACTGACCCTAACGATCTGGACAAGATTGACTGGATCAGTGGCAATACCGGCCTTGGGTTACACTTTGTATCTACCATCGCCGCCCTGCATGAAAACAACGGCCGCCAGGGCTATATTAAAATCGATAATGACAGTCGGCTCGGTGGCGCCCGCTTTCGGTTGTTTTTGCCATAATGAGGAGGCGTTAAGAGCAACGCATGGAGCAGTTGCCGAGAGCGAAACTCATCATTCAGACTGTGTAGGGGCACAGATGACACGCCTACATGGTTAGGCTTAACTCGGCTGTAAATTCATCATACAAGTTATGTCTGCGTAACATCAGTTATTTAATCAAAAAATCCCGCATCATACCCAAGTCTTCATGTTCCAGATTATGACAGTGATACATGAACAGACCCTTGAAATCATTAAACGGTTTTAGAATTGTCACTCTTTCTCCGGGCATTACCAGCACAGTATCTTTCCAGCCAAAGTCAGCCAGTCCTTTCGATACGCTGGCATGAACCCCTCGAAACCGAGGATTGACCTCTCTTTTAATCACCTGAAATTGCTCACCATGTAAATGCATGGGGTGCGGCATGGCCATACCATGACTACCGTGAAAACCATTATCGAATACCATCAACTGTAAACTGTTTACCGGAATCACCTCATCAGGCCGAATATCATTCATCTTGTAAGACCGGCCATTTAACAAGGCTGACATATGCCGCATGGATAAGGTAATCGTTCTGGGATTATCACGATTAGCCGCATCTCGTAAACGCAAAGGCTTGATCGGGGTTAAATGCTGCGGTAACGGATCATTGGAACGCGCCTGCTTGACAACCTTGACTTTCAGCACCGGATAATCGCCGCCTGCAGGCAGAGCATTTCCGGACATCATACCTCCCATCCCGCTCATTCTGCCTCGCATCATGCCGCCACCCATCATGCCCATGCCTCTCCCCATCATTCCGCCATGCATGGCGGCACCGGAAAATGGAATACTGCGTAACGTCAATTCAGTACCCACAGGCTTATCTGTAAAATCAACCCATAATTCGCGCCTTTCTGCAGGTGCCAACATGACGTAAGGCAGAGTTTCCGGAGCCGGTATCAGGCCGCCATCGGTTCCGACAAGTGTCACCGGAGAACCATCATCCCAGGCCAGTTTGTAGATTCTGGAATTAGAGCCATTCAATAGACGCAAGCGGTAAGAACGGTTTTCAACCGGCAGAACAAAGTCAGGCTGGCCGTTAATCATGATTTGGTTTCCTAAAAAACCGTGCATCCGCTGCATCATGTGATTCGAATACTGCAGCTGGTTGTCACTGTCAAAACTGCGATCTTGAATGACAAGCGGCACATCATAATCACCTTTAGGCAAACCAACCGACTGTTCTTCCGGATCATTGACAATAATCAACCCCGCAAGCCCGGAATAAACCTGTTTAGCGGTCACGCTATGAGTATGCGCATGATACCAGTAGGTCCCTGCCCGATTGAGAATTTCAAATTCATAAACAAATGTGCTGCCATGATGGATGGCATACATCGGATTACCGTCCATTTTGGAAGGAACATGCAGGCCATGCCAGTGCAAAATTGTTTCGGCAGGTAAATTATTTCTAAGATAGATCCTGACTTTCTGTCCGGTCTGTAAATGCAACGTGGGCGCAAGATAAGAATCAGGCAGATTTTCCAATGACTGCTGCGGGCCTTTTAAAACCTGTCCATACACTTTCCAGACTCGGGTTTCAGGCCCCTTGAAAATGGGGATGCTTACCGATTCCAGCTTGAATTCGATTTCCACATCAGGATAAAAATCAGGCGATGACCTGCTACTGACTACCTGATTCATCGCCTGCGTCAACCCCGGAAAAGCCGCTGCAGCGGTGGCGATACCTGCATACTGTAAAAAATGGCGGCGCTGAGTATTGATCATGCGGCTCATAGGACTCTCCTTCTTAGGCTATATATAAGTTTATAATTATATGCCTAAATAGAAATATCTCTAGCACTTTGTGCTTTACCAAGCCTGAAACAAAACCTGAACCGTGGTTTCAAGCCGGTCTTCGTACCGTCTCCGGCCGACAGAACAATACGACTTGTTCGAAGAATGTTTCCCAGCAATCGCCGCTGCTCTGGCCTTTGATCTGGCGATCGGCCAGCGCACAGTTCAGCAAAATGGTTTCTATGTGCGCCTTAGACAAACGCTGAACAGCGGATTGATAGAGGCTTTGCTTTGATTCCCAGATTTGCAGCTGGCGAAACAAATGGCTACGGCTGGCGCTTTGCCCCCATCCCTGTTTGAGCTGCAACAGGGTTCGCGCTTCCCGACTGATCGCCCATAATACGACCGGTGCGGCGACGGCTTCAGCCTTTAATCCGGCCAGAATTCGGGTTGCTTTGTTAAGCTGTCCGGCCACCAATGCCTCGGCCAGCTTAAAGACATCAAAGCGGGCATGGTCCACAACCTGTTGCTCCAATTGTTGCCGGGTCACGGCTTCCGAGCCATGCAGGATATACAGCTTTTCAATTTCCTGCGCAGCTGCCAGCATATTGCCTTCAACCCGAATAGCCAGCCATTGCAGTGCCTCGTCATTAAGTTTCAGTCCGCGTTTGATGCTGCGTGTTTTCAACCATTGCACTAATTCCCGCCCCTGCAATGGCCAGACCTGAATCACCGCGCCTACCTTATCCAACGCCTGAAACCAACGCGATTTCTGTGCCGCCGAAGCAATTTTCCCCGCCGTAATCAATAACACTGTCTCTTGCGGAATGGCTTGGCAATAGGCTTCCAGCGCCTTGCCGCCGGTCACACCGGGTTTTCCGGATGGCAAACGTAAATCAATCAGTTTTTTATCGGCAAAAATGGATAATGAAGCAGCCTGTTCGTGTAACAAAGCCCAATTGAATTGCTCGTTTTCGACCGTCAGCACTTCACGCTGCGTAAAACCGGCCTGTTTGGCCGCAGCACGAACGATGTCGGCGGCTTCGCCACTTTGTAACGGCTCATCACCGCAAATAAAATAAACCGGTAATAATTGGCGATTGATGGCCGCCGAGAGCTGATCGGGCTTGAGTCGCATGCAATCTATTTTAAAACGGCCTGCGCCTGCGCCAGAATCCGCTCGGCTGCCTGCCGGTAGAGTTCCTGCCGAATCACACGTTCTTCATTGTTTTTGGCCAGAATATCTATCTGATTATTGAAATAATTCCGGTGCAATTCAGCCACCAACGGTTTATCGACTAACGGCTTGCCTTTTGCATCTAACAGCCGATAACGCAGCCGATAGGTCAATTCAAATTCATTGGCCCGGCCTGTCGAGTCCAGCGATAACACGCGGCGCTGCATATCTTCTTGTTGCAGCTGAATCACCAGGGTCGCAGCAGAGGGCTTAGCGACCAGCGTAGCCCCACTGCCCTGCAACAGCTGTTTCATCGCATTCTGAAGATCGGTGGATGCCGACTGCATCGCGACCCGCGCCAATTTCTCGGACAAGTCAATGCTGCCACGCAGATGGTAACCGCAAGCTGTCAGTCCGAACAACATCACAAAAATAAACGCGGAAAAAATATGAGGCTTTGGCATAGCTTTAAACCACAATATTGACGAGTTTTTTCGGCACCACGATCACCTTTCTAATGGTTTTGCCATCGATATACGACTGAATTTTGGCATCGGCCAAGGCCATTTCCTCAATTGCTTCACGACTGGCGGAAACCGGCACCTGCAACTTGCTGCGCAACTTGCCATTGACCTGAATCACCATTTCAAGGCTGTCTTGCTGTAACGCCGATTCATCGACCTCAGGCCAAGGTGCAACCACAATATCATCCGTGTGACCGAGCTGTTCCCACAATACCTGACAGACATGCGGCACGACAGGCGACAGCATCAACACGATATTTTCCAGCGCTTCCTGCCGAATGGCCCGACCATTATCGGAACCATCCTCGAATTTCGCCAACGCATTAAGCAGCTCCATATTGGCCGCAATGGCGGTATTGAAAATAAACCGCCGTCCCATATCATCGGTCACTTTCTGCACTGTCTGGTGCAGGCGCCGACGCATGGCTTTTTGCGCATCGCTCAACTGGCTTTTATCCACACCGCCAGTCGGCAGGCCTTGCGAGACATGCAGATAAACCTGACGCCACAATCGTTTCATAAAACGGAACGCGCCTTCAACACCGGAATCTGACCATTCCAGTGATTGCTCTGGCGGTGCGGCGAACATAATAAACAACCTGACAGTATCGGCACCATAGCGGTCAATCAATTCCTGCGGATCGACGGTATTGCCTTTTGACTTGGACATTTTAGCGCCATCTTTCAGCACCATCCCTTGCGTCAGCAGGTTTTTAAAGGGCTCATCAACCTTAACCAGCCCTTCATCCCGCAAGAGTTTGGTATAAAAGCGTGCATACAATAAATGCAAAATCGCATGCTCGATACCACCAATATAATGATCGACCGGCAGCCAGTAATTGACGGTTTCAGACAGCATGGCCTCATCGCTGGCGCCCGCATAGCGGGCAAAATACCAGGACGATTCCATGAAGGTATCAAAGGTATCGGTATCACGTCGCGCAGGCTTGCCGCATTCAGGACAATCGACATGGGGAAACGTCGGATGCGCCGCCAAGGGTGATTGCGAGCCATCGAGCACCACATCACGCGGTAATTCGACGGGCAAATCCTGATCAGGCACGGCCACTGTTCCGCAATCATCACAATAAATCACCGGTACAGGCGCACCCCAGTAACGCTGACGGGACACCCCCCAGTCACGGAGGCGATAATTGGTTTTACGCTGTCCTTTGCCGGCTTTTTCCAGATAATCGGCAATCGCATCGACGGCTTGTTCAGAGGTCAATCCATCAAACGGGCCGGAGTTTTTCAAGATGCCTTTTGCGGTAAACGCCTGCTCTGCAATCGAGTCGTCACCGCCCTCGGCCGAAAAAATCACCTGTTTCAGAGGAATATTGTATTTTTTGGCAAATTCATAATCACGCTGATCATGGGCAGGCACCGACATGACCGCACCCGTACCGTATGTCATCAGGACAAAATTGGCAATCCACACGGCAACCGGCTCTCCTGTAATCGGATGAATCGCTTTAAAACCGGAATCAATACCTTTCTTTTCCATGGTTTCCAGCGCTGCTTCAGAGGTCTCCATGACTTTGCACTCATCCAGAAAAGCCTGAATAGCTTGTGTTTTTTCAGCCGCTGCCAAAGCCAGTGGGTGTTCCGCCGCCACGGCGACATAGGTAACACCCATCACGGTATCAGGGCGCGTGGTATAAATTCGGATAGACTCATCTGTGCCTTCGACACTAAAGTCCATTTCCACCCCTTGCGACTTGCCAATCCAGTTCGCCTGCATGGTTTTAACCTGCTCCGGCCAACCGTCAAGCTTATCAAGATCGGCCAGCAACTCATCGGCATAGGCGGTGATTTTAAGAAACCATTGCGAAATTTCCTTTTTTACAACCTGTGTATCGCAGCGCCAGCAACAACCATCGATCACCTGTTCATTGGCCAGCACTGTCTGATCATGAGGACACCAGTTGACCGGCGAAGTTTTTTTATAAACCAGGCCTTTTTCCAATAATCTGAGAAAAAACCATTGCTCCCAGCGATAATAGGATGGATCGCAAGTCGCCAGCTCCCGATCCCAGTCGTAACCGAAGCCCAAGCGTTGTAACTGTGCGCGCATATAATCGATATTGCGATACGTCCAGTCGGCTGGATGCACCTTGTTCTTCATGGCTGCATTTTCCGCTGGCAAACCAAAGGCATCCCATCCCATAGGTTGCATCACGTTTTTACCCAGCATACGCTGAAAACGGCTGATCACATCGCCAATGGTGTAATTTCTGACATGCCCCATGTGCAAATTGCCACTGGGATAAGGAAACATGGACAGGCAATAATATTTTTCCTTGTCTGAATCTTCAGTTGCCTTAAACACGCCGGATTGCGCCCAATGTTGCTGAACTTTTTCTTCAATCGCTAAAGGTTTGTAATTTTCTTCCATCCTGCTCGTCATTTGCCGCTCAAAAGCGTTAGAATAACCTAGACAAGCCTAAATCCAAAGCGTCATTTTAAGGAGCCTGACATGACCGAAAACAAATTGATTGAAATTTATAACTCCATTGTCAAACACCTGCACGAGGCATTAGACAATACCGCACACTCATTGGCCGAAGCTCTCGAAATCGCCAAACAAAAAACCGCCGAATCAACAGGTGCCAGCCAGAAAGACCTGGACAAAACCGGCGATGCCGTCATGCGCGACATTGAACATGCAGCCCAACACGAACAGCCGGTTCAAGATGAAGAATCGCTGGCTGAATGGCTGAAGTTTGATATTGAATTACTGGAAAACTTCGCCTTTGACGCCTTTATGGAATTAGCTGACAAAACGCGCGTACAACTGGCCAAACTGGACTACGAAGCCAAACAATACCACCCCTATCAAAGTGGCGATGTCACAGGCCCTGGCTCATTTACCTGCAATCAATGTGGCAAGGTGATCGCCTTCAAACGCCCCAGCATCATTCCTGAATGCCCGAACTGCGGCGGCAAAACCTTCAGTCGTATTTGATATTAAAGGTCTAAAGTCTGATAATGCCTATTTTCAACCAATTGCTTTTAGAGGAATAACATGCGCAGGGTCATCTTCAATCAAAAAGGCGGCGTCGGAAAATCCACCATCACCTGTAACCTGGCCGCCATCGCCGCTGTTGAAGGCAAAAAAACACTGGTGATTGATCTGGATGTTCAATGTAATTCAACCCAATATCTGTTAGGCAGTCGCGTGGATGATGCTGACAGAACCGTTGCCCACTTTTTCAAAGACTGCTTAGGGATCGCCCTGTTTGGCGGCGGCAAGGCCGGACTTGAAGACCTGATTCATGAATCGCCATTCCCCAATTTACATGTCCTGCCTGCGCATCCTGACCTGGAAGCCTTACAAAGCCGACTGGATTCGCGCTATAAAATTTTCAAGCTGAAAGAAGCATTGGAACAACTCGAAGGCTTTGACCAGGTCTATATCGATACCCCACCTATCTTGAATTTCTACAGTCAATCCGCCTTGATCGCGGCCGAAAAATGCCTGATTCCATTTGACTGCGACACCTTTGCCCGTGACGCGCTTTACACCATGCTGAATGCGGTCGCCGAAGTCAAAGCCGACCACAACCCCGATTTACAGGTAGAAGGCATTGTCGTCAATCAATTCCAGAAACAAGCTAATCTGCCGCGACAATTAGTGGAAGAACTCATTGAGGCAGGTCACCCTGTATTGGACAGCAAAATTTCGCCCTCGGTTAAAATCCGCGAATCCCATAGCCAGTCATCCCCTTTGGTTCATTTTGCACCCAACCATAAACTAACCGACGAATTTAAAGCCTTATACGC
>CAYUAE010000060.1:0-11875 GCA_964442675.1 uncultured Methylomarinum sp. | reverse complement strand
TTCGGGTTATGAGCCCGACGAGCTACCAAGCTGCTCCACCCCGCGATTGATTTGAGTATTATAACCCTTTTTTTTAATTTGGCAAGGTTTTTGCGTAATTTTTTCTCAACGCCGCTCACTCAAACCATTTATGGTATTTACGTTTGATTTTGGCAATATCAACTTTAGGCTCTGGAAATGACATATTCAGACTCTCCAAAGTTTCAACAACAATCCTTGATATTGCAAGATTACGGAACCATTTATGATCGGATGGAATGACAAACCAGGGCGCTTGCACTGAACTACAGTGCTGTAAGACATCTTGATAGGCTTGTTGATAATCTGCCCAGTATTGCCGTTCGCTATAATCCGATTCGCTTATTTTCCACCAACGATTGGGGTCTTGCAGGCGTTTTTTGAATCGATTGAGTTGCTCTTCGGGACTGATGTGCAGAAAAAACTTTAATATAATCGTGTTATTTGTCACCAATAACGCTTCAAATTCATTAATCTGTTGATAGCGTTGCAGGCAAACCTTCCTGTCAACCCAACCATGAACCCGTGTCACCAGGACATCTTCATAATGAGATCGATTAAAAATAGCCACATCACCGATAGCTGGCGTCACCTTGTGTGCGCGCCACAAAAAATCGTGTTCTTTTTCGACATCTGAAGGCTGTTTAAAGGCATGCACCCGGCAGCCCTGTGGATTCATATAGCCTAAAACATGCCGAATCGTCCCGTCTTTGCCGCTGGCATCCAGGCCTTGCAAGACAATCAGCAAGCTCCGTTTATTCTCGGCATATAAAAGAAATTGCAAGACGCGTAAACGCTCGGCATATTCGACAATCTCTTTTTTAGCTGATTTTTTCGCGCTGACACCATCCGTACAGGCAGGATCCCAGGCTGACAAATCGATTGACCGCCCCGGCTCAACACAAAATTGGGTGCAGAAATCTTTCATGATTTTTCCTCATAGCCATTTGGATTTTTGGTTTGCCAACGCCAAGTATCGGTCATCATATCATGTAAATTTTTCTGCGCTTTCCAGCCTAGTTTTTTTTCGGCAAGATCAGTATTGGCATAACATTCAGCGATATCGCCTGAACGTCTGCCGACAATTTGATAGTTTACCGTTTGCCCGGTTGCCGACTGAAAAGTTTCGATCATTTCCAATACGCTATTACCCTGCCCTGTACCTAGATTAAATGCTTCGCAAACCCTTTCATCAGCGGCTTGGGCCAGCAAATAATCCAGCGCTTTCACATGCCCTTGCGCTAAATCAACCACATGAATGTAATCACGCACTCCCGTTCCATCGCGAGTCGCATAGTCATCGCCAAATACCGATAATTTCTCTAGTTTTCCGATAGCCACCTGGGATAAATACGGCATCAGATTATTGGGAATCCCATTGGGTGACTCACCAATCAAACCACTGCGATGCGCACCGACTGGATTAAAATAACGTAACAGAGCAATTTTCCAAGGTGTTTCAGCGCTATTCAACACATCAGCCTGTGATAAATCGCGTAAAATTTCTTCGATAAACAGCTTGGTTCGGCCATATGGATTGGTGGCTTGCAAAGGAAAGTCTTCGGTGATAGGGACACTTTTCGGGTCGCCATACACGGTAGCTGAGGAGCTAAATACCAGATGAGGCACCTTGAACTGCGCCATGGTCTCGACCAATACCAAGGTTGAAACGATATTATTGTGATAATAGGCCACAGGCTGCTGACAAGACTCCCCTACCGCCTTCAAGCCTGCAAAATGGATAACCGCATCAATCTTATGCTGTTGAAAAATTTCGCTCAAAGCCTGTTTATCACGTACATCGGCCTGATAAAAAACAACCGCTTTTCCGGTAATTTTTTCAACCCGCCGGATAGCCTCCATCTGGCTGTTCGATAAATTATCCACCACGATAACATCATATCCTGCCTCAGTCAGTTCCACACAAGCATGACTGCCAATATAGCCTGCACCACCTGTCACCAATACCGTTTTATTCACGTTTCCACCCTAAGCAATCTGAAATTCAATATCATCAGCTAAATTCAGCCCTAACAACGCTTGCGCACTGGCCTGGTTTGCGGCAATTTCAACCAGACCAAGCGAATTCCTGTACCAGAATAATTCGCCCGGTTTAACCTCACTGAAAGTGCCAGCCTGCGCAATCGTACGTTGTTTGATCGTTAAGTTTAGACCTTTTAGCCGATTATGGTATCGAATCCCGGTCATCGCATTGCCATAATGGTCAAAATAGATGATTTTTTTCAAATCGTCGGGATAAGCTGAACAATCGAGCGGCACAACAGGCCGCAACAGACCGTCGCTTTGTTGACAGGCAATCTTCGCTGCTACCGGCGCAAAAATATCCCTACCATGAAAACTCAGTGAACAGTGCTCAGGCCGATAGATAATTTCAAACCATCGACAGCTTTTAGCCTGCTTGGCCACTCTATTGAACAAGCCATTATCCGGACCGACAAAATACTGATTATCAGCTTGAAGAACAAGCCCCCGCCTGTTGCCGCCCACACCAGGGTCGACCACACACAAAAACACCGTCTTTTCGGGGAACTGTCGATATAAGGCGCACAACAAATAAGCGCTTAAAAAAGGATTGGTTTTAGGTGCATTGTTCAATAACGATATCACGCGCACATCAGGCGCAATCGTATCGATCACAGCTTCCATCTGCCCTGTATAAATGCCTTCTGATCCGAAATCAGTAAACAGGGCAATCGCCATTATTGCTCCAGAATATCCAGCCCCGTCTGATCCGTAACGGGAATATAGGAATCAACGTCCTGCTGCGTATCAAATGCATAGGGCTTACGTTCACCGGAACGATCGATTTTAAGATTTTTAAAATCGAATAAAGCATTATCAGCCAGTTGCGAAGGTGCAATATTTTGAATTGCCGAAAAAATAGCCTCGGTGCGTCCGCCTTTTTTATCCCACTCTGCCAGCATAGCCTTAATCGCCTGCCGCTGCAGATTCTGCTGTGAACCGCAAAGATTACACGGAATAATCGGAAATTCCATCAAATCAGCAAACCGCTTGATATCCTTTTCCCGACAATAAGCCAAAGGTCGAATGACGATATTACGCTTGTCATCGGATAATAATTTTGGCGGCATAGCCGATAATTTAGCCCCATAAAACATATTCAAAAACAAGGTTTCCACAATATCGTCTTTGTGATGACCCAAGGCTATTTTGCTCGCGCCAATTTCCTCGGCAAACGAATATAAGGTTCCACGTCTTAAACGTGAACATAAACCACACGTCGTCTTGCCTTCAGGAATCTTGTCCTTAACGATGGAATAAGTATCGCGATTGATAATATGGTATTCGATACCTAAACCTTGCAAATATTCGGGTAACACATGCTCAGGAAATCCCGGTTGCTTCTGATCCAGATTTACAGCAATAACGTCAAATGAAATGGGCGCGCTTTTCTTAAGGCTCATCAAGATATTCAGCAAGGTATAACTGTCGGCACCCCCGGAAAGACACACCATCACCCGGTCACCGGACTCAATCATCCTGTAATCTTCGATTGCTTGACCTGTTTGCCGACGTAAGCGTTTCTGCAGCTTATTGAAATTATATTTCGCTGAACCGGATAGTGTTTTCATGGATATGGAACGACTGAAACATCGATGATGTTTAGTAAAGAGAGGTCTATTCAACTTGACCAAAAAAATTGGTCGGGACGGCGGGATTCGAACCCACGACCCCTACACCCCCAGTATAGTGCGCTACCAAACTGCGCTACGCCCCGAGTTGAATAGGATACAACGGCATCGTACGTTGCCGAAGACGCGGAATGATAGCATATTATTCCGCCGTTGTCAGATTACTTGAGCAATTCCAGTATATCTTCAAGCTCACCAATCATCTGATGAACCAGTTGCCTGGTGCGAATAGAATCTTCTTTGGCATTATCGCTGGATAAATGCGCTCGTGCGCCACCGATGGTATAACCTTGCTCGTATAACAAAGCGCGAATCTGCCGGATCATCAGCACATCATGTCGCTGATAGTAACGACGATTGCCACGCCTTTTAACCGGCTTCAGTTCGCTGAACTCCTGCTCCCAATAACGTAAAACATGGGGCTTTACCGCACACAACTCACTGACTTCTCCGATGGTAAAATAGCGTTTTGCCGGTATCGGCGGTAATTCGTTGTTATTACTGGGTTCCAGCATAAGACTCCACCCTGGCTTTAAGTTTTTGACCCGCTCTGAATGTTACCACGCGCCGCGCGGTAATGGGAATCTCTTCCCCTGTTTTTGGGTTCCTGCCGGGACGACTGGCTTTGTCGCGTAATTCAAATTTGCCAAAACCGGATATTTTCACCTGTTCGCCTCTTTCCAGGGAAGCTTTTATTTCTTCAAAAAAAAGCTCCACCATTTCCTTGGCTTCACGCTTATTCAATCCTAATTCATCAAACAATCTTTCTGAAAAATCGGCTTTTGTTAATGCCATATCTGTTAGTCCCTCAGCTTCGCGTTCAATTTACTATTTAACGATTGCAACACGCCGTTAAATATAGCATCAATTTCAGAATCTGTAAGTGTTTGATTGAAATCTTGTAAAACAACACTCAATGCCACACTTTTATAGCCAGGCTCGACGCCTTGTCCTTGATAAATATCGAAAATCTGTACATCCCGGAGCTTTTCAAAACCGGCCGACATCACACAGTCAACAATGTCCGAGGCCTTAACGCCTTCTTCAACCAATAACGCCATATCGCGACGCACCGATGGGAACTTGGACAGCGCTGTAAACCGAGGTACTTTCTTGTGTTGCAGGCTATCTAAATCAAGCTCAAACAAAAACACCTGGGTATCGAAGCCAAATTTTTTCTCCAGCTCCGGATGCAACATACCCACCCAGCCGACAGCCTGGCCATCCGCCGTGGTAATTCGCGCGGTTTGTCCAGGATGTAATGCGGGATGCTGATCTTTAAGCCATTTAAAATCAAATCCTGTCAGTGCAAACAAGGCTTCAACATCAGCTTTCACATCGAAGAAATCCAGCTTACGGCTTTTTTCGCCCCATTGTTCAGGTAAAACAGAACCTAAAGCAAGGCCAGCTAATTTAGGCTTTTGCACAATAGATTCAGCATTGATAAAACTCAGCCCGGATTCAAACAGGCGTACGCGATTTTGCTGGCGCTTCGTGTTATAGGCTGCGGCATTCAGCAAGCCACACCAAAGCGTTGTCCGCATCACCGCCAAGTCCTGCGAAATTGGATTTTGCAAACGTACAGGCACTTCATCTGGCATCAATAACTTCAGTTGTTCTTCATCAACAAAACTGTAGGTTATCGCTTCCTGGTAATCCAGATCGACCAACAAGTCTTTCAGCCTGTCAAGCGGCAACATGGCTTCTGGCGCCGTCCCCAACGCCGAACGCATCAACAGGCGGGTATTCGGTAAATTGTTGTAGCCATAAATACGGCCAATTTCTTCCAGTAAATCCGCCTCTATGCTGATATCGAAACGAAAACCTGGCGGCGTAATGCGCCAGCCTTCTGCATCGGATTCCACTTTCATGCCCAAACGGGTAAAAATATCTTCGACCTGATCGCCGGACATTTCAATACCCAGTATTTTCTGAATCCGTTGCGGCCTAAGCAGAACAGGTTGACGTTGCGGCAAAAATTGCTCATGCACAACTTCAGTCACTGGCCCAACTTCTCCACCGGCGATGGCGACAATCAACTGTGTCGCACGTTCGATCGCTCGCTGTTGCAAGGTAAAGTCGACACCGCGTTCAAAACGATGCGAAGAATCAGTATGCAAGCCATATTGACGCGCTTTCCCGGCGATGGCGACTGGATTAAAGAAAGCGCATTCCAAGAAAATATTCTGTGTCTGATCAGAAACGGCCGAATCCTGTCCACCCATAACGCCCGCCAGCGCCAAGGCATGTTTGCGATCGGCAATCACCAGCGTATCCGCATCCAGCATAATCTCCTGATCATTCAGTAATGCCAGCTTTTCATCCGCCTGGCTATCACGAACGACAATTGCCTCGCTGATTTTATCAGCATCGAACGCATGTAACGGTTGCCCCATTTCCAACAACACATAGTTTGTTACATCCACCAAAGGCCCTAAGCTTCTCAAGCCTGAACGGCGTAAACGTTCCTGCATCCACACCGGTGTTTCAGCCTGAGCCGAAACATTTTTGATAACGCGGCCAAGATAGCGCGGGCATTTTTCCGGTTGTTCAACGTCAACGGCAATCGTTTCCTGATGCGAAACCGGAACAACTTCAAATGTTGAAGGCTGCCAATCCATTGTGTTCAATACCGCAACTTCACGCGCAATGCCTTCCACACTGAGACAGTCGGCGCGATTAGGCGTCAAATCCACTTCAATACATTGATCATCCAAGGCCAGATATTCACGTATATCCATGCCAACCGGGGCATCATCGGCAAGCTCCATCAGGCCACTGGCATCATCGGCCAGGCCCAGTTCTTTTTCAGAACACAACATGCCCAATGAAACTTCGCCCCGCAACTTGGATTTTTTGATTTTAAAATTGCCCGGCAAAACAGCGCCAACCAAAGCCGCAGGGACTTTCAACCCCTCCCGAACATTGCTTGCGCCACAGACAATCTGAATAGGCTCCTTATCACCAACATCGACCTGACAGACTTTTAATTTATCAGCATTAGGGTGCTGTATCAGCGATACCACCTGCGCCACGACAACCTTACTGAATTCAGCCGCTGCTGGCTCCACCGAATCGACTTCCAAACCCGCCATGGTAATCTGTTCGACCAATTCATCCGTACTGACAGGCGGATTAACCAATTCCCTCAGCCACGCTTCACTTATTCGCATTTTTCTTCTCCGCCTTAAGCAAACTGTTGCAAAAATCTGAGATCATTTTCAAAAAACAACCGCAAATCATTGATGCCATAGCGCAGCATCGCAAGACGCTCAACCCCCATACCAAAGGCAAAGCCGGTATATTGTTCGCTGTCGATTGCAACCGCCTTAAACACTTCAGGATGAATCATGCCGCAGCCCATCACTTCCAGCCAGCCGGTTTGTCCACAAACACGGCAACCTTGCCCGTCACACATCACGCACTCGATATCGACTTCGGCTGAAGGCTCGGTAAAAGGAAAATATGAGGGGCGAAAGCGCACTTGAATGTCTTTTTCAAAGAACGCTCTAAGAAATTCATACACAACGCCTTTCAAATCCGCAAAACTGACATCATCATCGACTAAAAAGCCTTCCACCTGATGAAACATCGGCGTATGGGTCAAATCAGAATCACACCGATAAACGCGGCCTGGCGCAATAACCTTCAATGGCGGCTTTTCTGCTTCCATCACCCGAACCTGTACCGGCGAAGTATGGGTTCTGAGCAAGGTATGTGCATCGAAATAGAAGGTATCGTGCATGGCTCTGGCAGGATGATGCGCCGGGATATTCAAGGCCTCGAAATTATGATAGTCGTCTTCGATTTCCGGCCCTTCTACAACCTTGAAGCCAACAGCAGCGAAGATTTGTGCAATTCTGCGCAAAGTCGTGGTAACCGGGTGCAGACCTGCCACACCATGCCCACGTCCCGGCAATGTTACATCGACAGCTTCTGCCGCCAGCCTTTTGGCTAGTTCGGCTTGCTGCAATGCCGTTCGCGCCTCTTCCAGTGCGTGTTGCAGTTGATTTTTAGCGTGATTGATTATCTGTCCGGCTTGTTTACGCTGCTCGGGCTCCATTTTTCCCAAGGTTTTCATTTGCAGCGTAAAAAGGCCTTTTTTGCCCAGATAATCAACTCTGATTTGATCCAGTTGTTTCAAATCCTGGACACCGGCAAGCGCATCTAAAGCCTGCCTGAGAATTTCTTCGATGTTAGCTGACACAGCCTATGCCTACTTTGTTGGTGGAAGGAGCGGATTATACCTATCTGAATAACAGACAACCGCGACACATACCGACAAAAGAGTCGGATAGTATTTGTAGTAATGGGTTAAAACTATCAGGGACTTTTACCCATACCCAGTTGATTTTCGATGCTTATCTTTTTGACAGGATGGGTCCAGCTTATCGCCTCCAGGCAATAGCTATCGTACCCATCCTGCAAAACAACAGATTTAAGGTTGGCTTTGATTTGCTTTAGCGATTTCAGCAATTTTTGCAAACGCATCCATATCACGAACGGCTAAATCAGCCAAAACCTTACGGTCGATCGCAACATTCGCTTTGTTCAATCCATTGATCAGACGACTGTATGACGTGCCACACAAACGTGCTGCAGCATTGATACGGACAATCCATAATGCACGGAATTGACGTTTTCTTTGTTTGCGGTCACGGTACGCATATTGTCCGGCTTTAATGACCGCTTGTTTGGCAACACGATAGACCCGGCTGCGTGCACCGTAATAGCCTTTCGCCTGCTTTAAAATCTTTTTATGTCTTGCTCTGGCAGTTACGCCACGTTTTACTCTAGCCATTATTTATTCTCCACTCGATTAACTGTAAGGAATCATCCGCGAAACTAATTTTGCATCTGACGAATGGAGAGTCGCGGCTTTACGCAACTGACGCTTTCTTTTAGTCGACTTCTTGGTCAGGATATGACGTCGATGTGACTGATTACATTTGATTTTACCGCTACCGGTTTTTTTAAACCGCTTAGCCGCACCACGATGGGTTTTCATTTTAGGCATTTGTTTTCTCCAATAATTGTTATAAAACACATCCTTTTGAGAAAAACCCGACAAGGCAAAATGCAAGGCCCGGCCGAATTATCTGCGCATCTGCGCGACATAATGCATCCTGCATTATCAACTAAGGCTTGCGCCTTATTTTTTCTTTTTAGGCCCCATGACCATAACCATCTGGCGTCCTTCCATTTTCGGGAACTGCTCGACCACAGCAATGTCTTCCAAGTCTTTTTCCACCCGCTTTAACAGCTCCATACCAATTTCACGATGGCTCATTTCGCGGCCTCGAAAGCGAATGGTGATTTTGGTTTTGTTCCCTTCATTCAGGAATTTGGTCAAGTTCCGTAATTTGACCTGATAATCGCCTTCTTCCGTTCCCGGCCTGAATTTGATTTCCTTAACCTGAATTTGTTTCTGTTTCTTCTTGGCGGCTTGTTGTTTTTTATTCTGTTCAAATAAAAACTTGCCGTAATCCATGATCTTGCACACTGGAGGATCTGCATTCGGTGAAATTTCGACCAAATCCATGCCCGCATCAGCCGCCAGCTGTTTAGCTTCAGTCAATGAAATAATGCCGAGCTGCTCACCTTCTGCGCCGATTACCCTGATCCGTCTTGCGGTTATGGCGTCATTCAAGCGCGTTGTATCTTTTTTAGAAGCGATGTTCTAATCCTCCAGTCTAAGTTATTTTTTTTGATCTATTTCATCCCGCATGCGTGCAGTCAAATCATCAATCGCCATGCTGCCAAGGTTATCCCCTTTTTGGGTGCGAACGGCAATTGTTTTTTCGTCCAGTTCCTTATCACCGATTATGAGCAGATAAGGCACACGTTGCATGGAATGCTCGCGAATTTTAAAGCCTATCTTCTCATTTCTCAAGTCTATTTTTGCTCTAAAGCCTTGTTTTTCTAATTCCTGAACAATTTGCCGGCAATACTCCGCCTGTCTATCGGCGATATTCATCACCACAACCTGAACGGGCGCCAGCCATAGCGGGAAGGTTCCGGCATGATGCTCGATCAAAATACCGATAAAGCGCTCTAACGATCCTAATATTGCCCTATGCAGCATCACTGGCGTTTGCCGCGAACCATCTTCGGCAATATAGGTCGCATCCAACCGCCCTGGCATGGAAAAATCCACCTGAATCGTACCGCATTGCCAGACCCGGCCGATGCAATCCTTTAATGAAAATTCAATTTTGGGGCCATAAAAAGCACCTTCGCCCGGCTGTAATTCCCAATCCAGTTTTTTAGCATTCAGAGCCTGCTCCAGTGCTTGTTCAGCCTTATCCCAGACAGCATCATCCCCGACCCGATTTTCCGGGCGAGTGGATAACTTGATGATAATATCGTCAAAACCGAAATCCTTATACACATCAAACAACAAATCGATAAATGCCGACACTTCATCTTGTATTTGTTCTTCAGTGCAGAAAATATGCGCATCATCCTGAACGAAATTTCTGACCCGCATCAAGCCATGTAAGGTACCTGACGGCTCGTTGCGATGACAGGAGCCAAACTCCGCCATTCTGATCGGCAAGTCGCGGTAGCTTTTCAGGCCCTGGTTATAAATCTGGATATGGCAGGGGCAGTTCATCGGCTTTATCGCATAATCCCGATTTTCCGAATGCGTCGTAAAAATCATGTCACCAAATTTATCCCAGTGACCTGATTTTTCCCACAAACTACGATCAACCACCTGTGGCGTTTTGACTTCCCCGTAACCGTTAAGGCGCAGCTTTTCGCGGATGTATTGTTCAACCTGCTGATAAATGGTCCAGCCTTTATCATGCCAGAACACCATACCCGGCGCTTCTTCTTGTGAATGAAATAAGCCCAGTGCCTTACCCAATTTGCGATGGTCGCGCTTTTCAGCCTCTTCCAAGCGATGCAAATAGGCCTTCAACGCTTTTTTATCGCTCCAGGCAGTACCGTAAATGCGTTGCAGCATTTCGTTATTGGAATCACCTCGCCAGTAAGCACCGGCAATTTTCATCAGCTTGAAGGCTTTCAGCTTACCCGTAGACGGCACATGCGGGCCGCGGCATAAATCGGTAAAACCGCCCTGACTGTACAAGGATAATTCTTCATTCGCCGGAATCGATTCGATAATTTCAGCCTTATAGTCTTCGCCTAAGTCTCTAAAAAACTTAACGGCCTCATCCCGCGTCTTCACCGTACGCTTGATTTCCAGATTTTCGGAAACCAGTTGCTGCATTTTTTTCTCTATCGCCTTTAAATCTTCCGGCGTGAAGGGACGCTCATACGCAAAATCATAATAGAAGCCATTTTCAATCACAGGGCCAATCGTGACCTGAGCGGATGGAAACAGCTCTTTAACCGCTTGCGCCAACAAATGTGCAGTTGAATGGCGGATCACCTCAAGCCCTTCCTCATCCTTGTCGGTAATGATTTGCAGACTGGCATCGCCATCAATAAGCGTACTGGCATCAACCAGTTTTCCGTTTACCTTACCGGCAATTGTTGCCTTAGCCAGACCAGAGCCAATTGATTGAGCAACATCAAGAACGGTAACCGGCTGCTCAAATTGACGTTGAGAACCATCAGGAAGCGTAATTACAGGCATGATTTTTTGTTTCCACAATAAAAAAAAGCATCACGATGGATGCTTTTTAAGTTTGGTAGGCGCGAGTAGATTCGAACTACCGACCCCCACCATGTCAAGGTGGTGCTCTAACCAACTGAGCTACGCGCCTGTCGTATTCGAAGCGGTTATTATGCCAACTTCGTCCCTTTAATGCAATACTTTTTTTGATCATCAAGCAAATAACGACCAACATCCCTGTGGCCGCATACCTGCAATCGATTACCAGCTATAACTTAAGGTTGCATAGACATTTCGACCCGGCATGAACACCCGGCCATTATTACGATTATGCAACTGATAACCGCCTAAATGATTCTGATAGCGTTTGTCCGTAATATTTTCAACGCCCGTCCCAATCACCAGCCCTTTGACCGGCTCATAACTGGCGCGCACATTCATCAGCATATAACCTGCGGTTTTCAACTCATCATTATAGGCCGCCACATCACCTTGCCTGGCGACAAACACACCTTCAACAGAACCCATCCAGCCGGCATTCTGATAAGTCAGCTGAGTACGCCCATTCAATGGCGCAATACGGTATAAATTATCATTA